>USHL01000018.1 GCA_900554525.1 uncultured Oscillospiraceae bacterium
CAGAATTCTTTCTGTGATGTTATGATACAGCGCGGCAAGATACAGAAACAGTAAAAACAGCGTCCGGATTAAACTTAATCCGGACGCTGTTTTATCATATCTTAAGCTTTTCCAGCTCTTTAAGCCAGCAGGCGGCAGAAGCGTCGGACGGCATACGCCAGTCACTGCGCGGTGAAAGCGTGACCGAGCCGACCTTGGGGCCGTCCGGCAGACAGGAGCGCTTGAACTGCTGGGAGAAAAATCTGTTTATGAATACACTGAGCCAGTGCAGTATCGTTTCGGCACTGTAATCATCTTTGAAGGCTTCGCGCGCCAGACGGAAGATTTTTTCCGGACCTTCGCCGAAACGCAGCATGTGGTAAAGGAAGAAGTCGTGCAGCTCGTAGGGACCTACCAGATCCTCGGTTTTTTGAGCTATTTCACCTTTTTCGTTTCCGGGCAGCAGCTCGGGAGAAACCGGAGTATCAAGTATATCAAGCAGCACGTTCTTGAGCTTGGGCTCAGAGCTTTCCGCTTCATAACGGACGATGTATCTTATAAGCGTCTTGGGAACAGATGCGTTGACGCCGTACATGGACATGTGGTCTCCGTTATAGGTGGCCCATCCGAGCGCCAGCTCCGAAAGATCGCCGGTTCCGACGACAAGCCCGCCAATCCGGTTGGCGACGTCCATAAGAACCTGAGTGCGTTCGCGCGCCTGTGAATTTTCAAAGGTGACGTCAAGCTTTTTTTCACTTTGGCCGATGTCTTTAAAATGCTGTCTTACCGCGTCGGTAATATTGATTTCCTTAAAGCTTACGCCTAAAAGGCGGCATAGTTCTTCGGAATTGGAGCGGGTGCGGCTGGTGGTGCCGAAGCAGGGCATGGTTACTGCGGTTATATCGGAGGCGGGTCTGTTTAAAAGCTTCATTGTGCGGACTGCTACCAAAAGCGCCAGAGTGCTGTCGAGTCCGCCCGAAATACCGATGACCGCCGCTTTGGAGCGGGTATGGAGCATACGCTTTTTTAGACCGTATGACTGTATTTGCAGAATGGCTTCGGCGCGTTCATCTACATCAAGGGTGTTTGAGGGCACAAACGGCAGCTTCGGAAAAACACGTGTAAGGGCAGTTTTACGCAACGGCTGATTGAATTCTATTATTCTTTCCGGAGCTGCGGCAGAAAAGCTGGTGTTTTTAAGGCGCTCGCCCGAAAGCTTTTGAACATCTATTTCACTTACGGTGAGAGAGCTTTCGCCGAAAGGCGGATTTTCGGCCAGCATAACGCCGTTCTCATATATCAGGCAGTGACCGGAAAATACCGCGTCCTGAGATGATTCACCGTCTGCGGCCGAGGCGTAGATATATCCGCTGAAAAGTCTGGCAGAGGTGGCGGAAAGCAAGGTCCTGCGGTATTCGGCTTTCCCGATGACTTCATTTGAGGCCGAAAGATTTCCTATTATTACGGCACCGTTCAGTGCCGCTTTCTCAGCAGTCTGAGTGGCGGACCAAAGGTCTTCGCATATCTCAAGGCTGAAGCTGTATTCAGATATGATCCTGTGGCGGAACAAAAGTCCGGCGCCGAACGGCACATTGTCTCCTCCTAAACGGATCTCGGCGTTTTGCGGCAGAGTGTCGCCTGAAACAAAATAACGCTTTTCGTAAAATTCTCCGTAATTCGGGATATAAGCTTTCGGCACGGCTCCTAATATTTTTCCGCCATGTATGAGTACTGCGCAGTTGAACAGCTTGGAGTCAAACACAAGCGGGAGGCCTACTGCCACAGCCGGATATTTTCCTGCCGAGTATTCCGCCAATTCTGTAAGCGCAGCTTCGGCAGATTTTTGAAGTGTATGAGAAAGAAAAAGGTCCCCGCAGGTGTAGCCGGTTACGCAAAGCTCTGGAAGTATCAGCAGATTGACGCCTTTTTCATCTGCTTTGTCAATGATACGCTTGATTTCCTCGGTATTCGCACCGACGTCTGCTACGGTGACAAGCGGTACTCCGGCAGCCGTTTTTATAAAGCCGTTATGCATAAATATAATCTCCGTTCCGCCGCTGCGGTGCCGCACCGTATGCTTAGCCCCCGTCAGCGGCAAACAGGGACTGCGTCGGCAAACAGCATACACAAATATGCCGGTATGCCCGGTGCGGTTTTATTATAGTTTAAAGCTTTTTTTGCTCCGTGTCAATATTATAAAACGGCAAATTAACAGAAATTAAAAATATTGTTAATTTTTTTACAATCCCTCTTGCAATGCATGGAATGATACGCTATAATGTATAAGGCAGAAATTTGATTTTGCAAAAGGAGAATAAAACAATGACAGAGAACAAAACCGTTTTAAAATGGTTAGACGAAGTAAAAGCGCTTGTCAATCCGGACGAAGTCGTTTGGATAGACGGCAGCGAGGCACAGCTCGAGGAGCTGAGAAAGGAAGCTGTTCAGACCGGCGAGATGATAAAGCTCAACGAGGAAAAACTGCCGGGCTGCTACCTTCACAGAACTAATCCGAACGATGTCGCCCGCGTTGAGGACCGTACGTTTATCTGCTCCAGAACCAAAGAAAATGCCGGACCGACCAATAACTGGTGCGATCCTAAAGAAATGTATGAGAAACTTTATAATATCGCGCGCGGAACCTATAAAGGCCGTACGATGTATATAATTCCTTATTCAATGGGCCCGATAGGTTCACCGATTGCCAAAATCGGCGTCGAAGTTACCGATTCGATATATGTCGTTCTCAATATGGCAATTATGACCCGTGTCGGTCAAAAGGTTTTTGAGGTTTTGGGCGACAGCAACGACTGGGTGCGCGGACTTCACTGCAAGTGCAGTATAGATCCTGAAAATAGATATATCTGCCATTTCCCGGAGGATAACACTATTATATCTGTAAACTCCGGTTACGGCGGCAATGTGCTGTTAGGCAAAAAGTGCTTCGCTCTCCGCATAGCTTCTTATCAGGGCTGGAAAGAGGGCTGGATGGCAGAGCATATGCTTATCCTGGGTCTTCAGAATCCGAAGGGCGAGGTAAAGTATATCGCGGCTGCATTCCCGTCAGCATGCGGAAAGACCAACCTCGCGATGCTTATTCCTCCGGAGTATCTCCGCAAGAAGGGCTATAAGATCTGGACAGTCGGTGACGATATAGCCTGGATGAAGATAGGCCACGACGGACGTCTTTATGCAATCAACCCAGAAAACGGCTTCTTCGGCGTTGCACCCGGCACTAACGCACATTCCAATTTCAACGCTCTTGAAAGCACTAAGAAGAATACTATATTTACCAACGTCTGCCTGAATCTTGACGATAATACCGTCTGGTGGGAGGGGCTTAACAAGGATCTTCCGGCCAACGCGCTTGACTGGAAGGGCAATCCGTGGGATCCTTCTAAATTTGATAAGTCTGATAAATCAACCTATGCCGCTCATCCGAATTCAAGATTCACTGCTCCGGCAAAGAACTGCCCCTGCATTTCGGAAGAATTTGACAAGGGCGAGGGCGTGCCGATTTCGGCTATAATTTTCGGCGGCCGCCGTGCAAAGTGCGCTCCGCTGGTATATCAATCAAAGGATTGGGTCAACGGCGTGTTCGTAGGCTCGACTATGGCTTCCGAGACTACCGCTGCGGCTGCGGGTGCGGTCGGCGTTGTCCGCCGCGACCCGATGGCTATGCTGCCTTTCTGCGGATACAATATGGGCGATTACTTCAAGCATTGGCTGGAAATGGGCGAAAAGCTCGGCGATAAGGCTCCGAAGATTTTCAACGTCAACTGGTTCCGTCTTGATGACGAGGGCAACTTTATCTGGCCGGGCTTCGGCGACAATATGCGCGTGCTCAACTGGATAATTGACCGCTGTGAGGGCAAGGCTGATGCAGTCGAGACGGCTATCGGTTATGTTCCGCGTCCCGAGGATATTGACCTTACCGACCTTGATATGGATATTGACACACTTAAATCTATTCTTAAAGTCGACAAGGAAGTCTGGATAAAAGAGGCTGCCGAGATAGAAGAGCATTACAAGAAGTTCGGCGACAAGCTGCCCGAAGAGCTGAGGGCTCAGCTTGAGAACCTTAAAGCTAATCTGGCTGAAATGTAATGTTTGATTTGGAAATCCCCTGCCGAAAAGCAGGGGATTTTTTGTTACATAAATGAAACTTTTTGTAACTGTATTGTATCTGGTATTTTTAAATAGTCCATATATAATAATATTTGTAAATTATTCGGTTTGAGGAGGCGTGAAATGGTTTTCAGCAGTTTGGAATTTATTTTCTGGTTTTTGCCGTTTTTTCTTTTTGTCTATTTTTTAATGCCTGTACGTTACAGGAATATAGTGGTTTTCGTATTCAGTATGCTGTTTTACGCCTACGGCGCGCTGGACAAGCCGGCATATATTCTCTTGCTGCTGTGCTCCATTTTGGTTAATTATACTTTCGGTATGCTGATAGGAAGAAGCCGGAACCATAAAAAGGCATTTCTTGCCGCGGGGCTGATTTACGATTTCGGAGCGCTCTTTATTTTTAAATACACGGATTTCTTTATCGGAAATATCAATGCTGTTATATCGAATTTTTCAATTAAGCCTCTTCCGGCGGCTAATCTGCTTTTGCCGATAGGCATCAGCTTTTACACCTTTCAGGCGGCTTCATATCTGATAGATGTTTACCGCAGCGATGTTCCGGCGGAAAAAAGCCCGCTGAAGCTCGGTACTTATATAGTTATGTTTCCTCAGCTTATCGCGGGGCCTATTGTCCGGTTTTCCGATGTGCGGGCAGACCTGAAAGACCGTATCTGCACCCGTAAAAAATTTGTTTCCGGAATAGCTTATTTTGTTTTCGGTCTCGGCTATAAGGTGCTGCTTGCAAACCGTCTCTCGGGGTTGTGGCAGGGAGTGGCGGGAATCGGTTACGAATCGGTCTCGGTGCCGCTTGCCTGGATGGGTATTATTGCTTACAGTCTTCAGATATATTTCGACTTCTACGGTTATTCACTGATGGCGATAGGTCTGGGTAAAATGATAGGCTTCTCCTTTCCGCAAAACTTCAATTATCCTTATATATCGCGTTCAATGACTGAATTCTGGCGCCGCTGGCATATCACGCTCGGCACTTGGTTCAGGGAATATGTATATATCCCGCTGGGCGGCAACCGCAAGGGAGCGGCACGCACTTATTTTAATCTTTTATGCGTCTGGCTGCTGACAGGCTTTTGGCATGGCGCGGATTGGAACTTCATTCTCTGGGGTCTTTTTCTGTTTGCGGTCATCGCTATAGAAAAAGCGGGGCTTTTAAAATTACTTGAGCGTTTTAAAATATTCAGTCATATTTATATGCTGCTGCTCATTCCGCTTTCATGGCTTGTATTTGCGCTGACAGACCTTTCGGATATATGGATATATCTCGGCAGGCTGTTCGGTGCGGGAGGAATTAATGTTTTTGAAGGGGATTATATCTCGTATTTACAGCAGTACGGCATTTTTCTGCTGGCGGGCATCCTGCTTTCGACAAAGCTGCCGAAGGTCATTTTAAAATATATACGTAAAAAACCGATAATTATGGCTGCGGTGCTTTTGGCAGTCTTTGCCGGTTCGGTTTACTGTATTTATATGGGTATGAACGACCCGTTTTTATATTTCAGATTTTAAGGTGATCCAAAATGAACAGAAAGGTCATAAATGTACTGCTTGCGCTTATCACGGCCGCAATAACCGTGGCGTTTGTGATAGGAGGGGTTCATATATTTTCAAAGCAGATAGAGGCTACAAGGCCTATAACCGCTCCGGAAACTTCTGTAATTGTGCCGGACTCATCTGACACATCTGACTCATCGGATACGAATACCTCCTCCGCAGATAATTCTTCTTCGGAAGCACCGTCCTCTTCGGCTTCCTCCGGCTCGGCAGTTTCCGAGGATCAGCCGTCTTCTGTGCCGCCTGTTACTTCCTCTTCCGATTCAAAGACAGAATCCGGAAGCATACCCGAGGGCTTTTTCGAAGACTCGCTGTTTATCGGCGATTCACGTACAGTGGGGCTGCGCGATTACGGAGGCCTTTCGGGCGCGGACTTCTTCGCAAGTACGGGGATGAGCGTGTATAAAATAAATAAAGATAAAATCAAGGTGAACGGTCTTGGTGAGGTTACTCTTGATGAATTGCTGAAAAGCCGTAAATACGGGAAAATATATCTGATGCTCGGTATAAATGAGCTCGGCTATAAACAGTCGCAGACTATAAAAAAGTATTCCGAGCTGGTTGACCGAATCAAAGCGCTTCAGCCGCAGGCGAAAATTATCCTTCAGGCTAACCTGCATATAACCCAGAAGCGTTCGGCGGGCGATAAGATATATAATAACGCCAATATCAACGCGTTTAATAACGAGGTTGCAAAGCTTGCCGATAATAAAACAGTGTATTATATAGATGTGAACCTGGTTTTTGATGACGCGTCGGGCGGTCTTGATCCTAAGTATACCAGCGACAATACTCACATTTTGGGCAAATATTACCGTGTTTGGGGCAGCTGGATATGTGAAAACTCACAACTATGATTTTAAAAATTTTCCTTTTTTACCCTTGTAAAAACAAGCCGTATGTGATACAATGTATAACGCAGGTTAGATATAAGATGTTCACAAAAAGGGCTTGATGAAAAATGTATATTAAGTTCAATAGAAATAAAAACAGTACGTTTCGGTAGGCATAAATATTTCCTGTCGGGGGTACTGTTATTTTTTGCCGAAGGGGGGCGCTGCGATGAACAAAAAAATATCCGGAGCGCTTCATTGGCTCGGAAGCTTTGTTTCCACTTTCCTCGTTGCGCTGGTAACAATGCTTGCCCTGCTTTTTGTCGGGGTAAGGCTTGCCGGAATAAATCTGTTCAATGTGGAAAGCGGAAGTATGTCACCGAAATATCCGGTTAATTCTCTGGTGTTTGTTAAAAAGGTAGACCCCTCCACCATAAAAGAGGGCGATGTGATTACATATGTGCTTAATGATGACGGAATGCTGGTCACTCACAGAGTAATAGAGGTTGATAAAAACGCCGAAACATTTATTACAAAGGGCGACGCCAACAATGTGGAGGATGCAAAGCCGGTAAGCTTCGGCAATACTGTCGGCAAGGTGGTTTTCTCTATTCCTCATATCGGCGCGGCGGTGGCCAAGCTTACAGCGGCGGAAAACCGGCCTTATATGATTGCGGCTATAATTGTTATTCTGCTGCTTTCGTTTATATTTGAATATTTCGAACGCCGTGCGAAAAAACAGCGCGAGCGTCTTGAAGCGATAAAGGAGCTTGGCTCCAATGATGAGCCTCCGCTTTTTACGCTTGAAGAAACCGAATCAATACCTTCTGATAAACAGGGGTTTTGAGATAAATCAGGAAAGAAGGAAAAAGAATGAAAAAAAGCAAAAGCTTGCTGATCGTTGCGGTTATGCTCGCAGTGATCACGGTAACTGCGGTTACCCCTACATTCTCGTGGCTTTCGTCTGAGACCGAACCGGTAATAAATACCTTTGCGGGCGGCGCTATTGCGCTTAAGCTTGATGAGGCTCCGGTTGATGCGAACGGGCAAAAGCTTGACGGCGCCCGTGTGCAGGCAAATACCTATAAGTACACGGCAGGAGCAGAGCTCTGGAAAGATCCTACTCCGACTGTTCTTAAGGGCAGCGACCGGTGCTACGTTTTCCTTTATGTTGAAAACGAGCTCAACGATCTTTTCGCCATCAACTATGACACCCAAAACTGGCTCAAGGTGGCTGAAAAAGGCAACGGTGCGGTTTATGCCTATTTCACAAGGGTAGACACTTCCGCTTCCAATGAGGATCAGGTGCTGGCGCCTATCTTCACGACTATCACTGTTTCAGACGAGCTTACCGCTCAGGACGTAGAGGAACTCGGCACCAAGCAGCTCAATGTAACCGCTTATGCGGTTCAGGCCGCTTCGCTTGATTCGGCTGATGCTATCGAGCTTGCCGCCGCTAATTTTGAAGTCGGAGACGGAGAGGTAGATACCGGCGTTGTTATTGCCTGATGATAAAATTAATTTCAAACGAAAGGAGTGTTTTAGGTGCTGTCTGTCTTGCATAAAGCCGAAAGGCCGGTGAAAATAGTAACCTTGCTTGCCTGCCTTTTGCTTACGGTCTGTCTTATTGTAAAACCGGTTGAGCAGACAACCGCTTTTATAACGGCTGAATCAGCCACCTGCGTAAACACCTTTTCCGGCGAAGCGGCAGTAACGCCTCCCGATATCACTCCGGAACCCGGTGACGGAGAACCGACAACGGGCGACACTTCAAATCCGGGCGCGTGGCTTGTACTGGCAGGTGTCAGTGCGGGATTGTGCGTTCTCAGCTTCGCAGCATTAAAGCTGAAAAAAACAAAAAAATATTAAGAGGATGAGATTATGAAATTCAGCAAAAAAAGCATACTTAGTACTTCTCTTGCAGTAACCCTCGCGGCTGCAACAATAATCGGCGGCGGAACATACGCCTATCTGCATGACAGCACTGAGGATGTCGTAAACAGCTTCAAGGCGAATCAGGTAACGGTTGAGCTTACCGAAACTCCGGTGAATTAGAACATAATTCCCGGCACCACTCAGGTTAAAGACCCGACCGTTAAGGTCAGCGCCACCGTTCCGGCATATGTTTTCGTAGAGGTTTCGGATACTACGAAGGGTCTGGTCGACTATGCAATAGCCAACGGTTGGACTGCACTTGACGGTGTGGCAAATGTTTATTACCATGAAGTAGAGGGAAGCGACGAGGTACAGGAGCTGCACGTTCTTAAAGACGATAAGGTTTCTTATTCCGCCGACCTTGAAAATGAAGATATGTATTCCGATTACGGAACTCTGTTACAGGGCGTAAACCTTACCTTTAAGGCTTCCGCTATTCAGAAAGAAAAATTCGATACCCCGCTTGACGCTTATTTCCAGAACGATTCTGAAGACGGCATAATCCGTGTTTCAGACAGCGCAGGGTTTATCAGCGCATTGCAGAATGCGGACGACGGCGATATTATACTGCTTGCAGCGGGCAATTATGCTCCGACCGCTACAAATCAGTGGGTCCTTGATGCACCGAACGTTACGCTTATAGGTGCGGGCGCTGGCGAAACCGTGCTCGATGCAGGTGGCTTCAGCGTATGGGGTCAGGCAGGCTTTTATGTACAGTCCGACGGTGTTACCATAAAGAATATGACCATTAAGAACGGAACCGCAACAGATTACAGCAATCCGAAAAATGTTGCCGCGCTTAAGGTTTCTCCCGAAAGCGGCGGTACTATCAACAGCTTTACTCTTGAAAATGCTGATATCCAGAGCGAAAAAAGCCACGGCATAAGCCTTCATACCCTCAGCAACGCGGTTATTAACAACGTGACCGTAAGTGATGTGGCAAGAGTAGGACTTACAATGGCGCAGTCTAAAAATGTTGTGGTTACAAACACTACCTTTGCGGCGACCGGAACTTATACTCCTAAATGCGATATCTGCATGACATACAGTGCAAGCTATCCCGAGGCAAGCTCACTTATTATCGGTGAGGGCAATAATTTCGGTCATGGTGTGATCGACAGCGAAAAGATTGATTATAATACTGTGAACCTTACCGACAGCGGATATGAGTGGGAAGAAGACACTTTTTCGTTAGGTTCATTTTATGAGCAGCATACTTGGACAATAGTAAAATAATAATTTAAGGGAGTTATAAAAGTGAAAATAAATAAAAAAAGCATTTTTACAGCTGCGCTTGCCACCGCTCTTGCGGCCGCAACCGTTATCGGCGGCACATACGCTTATCTCCAAGACAGTACCGAGAACGTTATCAACAGCTTTAATACCAACAATGTAAAAGTTGAGCTTACCGAGACCCCGGCGGATTACAATATCATTCCGGGCACCTCGCAGGAAAAGGACCCTACCGTTACCGTTTCGTCCACGATTCCCGCATATGTTTTCGTTGAGGTTGACGATGACACCGTAGGTCTGGTAACTTATGAAATAGCCGACGGCTGGATAGAGCTTAACGGCTTCCCGGGGGTGTACTACCGTACCGTTGAAGGCTCGGAAGAGAAGCAGTCCTTTGAGGTGCTCAAGGGCAGCACCGTATATTACGACAAGGCGCTCGGAAACAGCGATATGCTTGATGACGCCGGAATTCTTATGGATGATGTACAGCTCACCTTCAAAGCGCACATTATTCAGCGCGACGGCTTTGAAAGCGGCACAACCGCGTCTTCACGCAGTAAGAGCGTAAGGGCTGACGTGCCGGAGAAATATAACTATACAGGTCCTGTAGCGGCATACCTTGCAGTGGCCGGAGTTAATGTGAATGACAAGGCAGGCCTTGCTGAGGCTTTGGCGAATCCTGAGGACGGCGCGGTCATCATACTGCCCGAGGAGCCTATCGTTCTTGACAAAGAAGAAATTCTTAGCTTTAAAGAAGACACCACGGTTGTGGGCGGAACCATAACCAACGGTACGGTATATGCGGCTGACGGCAGTGACGTCACCTTTAACGGCGTTACCTTTACCGAGCCTACCAATAAGACAAATAATGCGACCTCTGTTTATGCTCATAATTACAGTTCTAAAATAGTATTTGAGGGCTGTACCTTTAAGGATTTACAGTGGGAAGCTATTCAGATTACGGCGGTTGCAGGCGCAGAAATTATCGTTAACAACTGCTATTTCAGCAACAGCAAAACAATGGCGGAAAGCGGTATAGACCAGAATCGTTATTTTCATATTGAGCTTCCTAAGGGTTCAACCACCGACATTTCAAAAATAAAGGCGACAATAACAAACAATGTTTTTGAAAATGTTGTTCAGTCTGCGTTCGGCGGCAGCGGTTATTTCAAGGATTCTGCGGTTACCGTTTACGGTGTTCCTCACAGCAATATAACACTTTCTGGCAACGTTTTCTGCGGTGTTGTAGCGGAAGACGCGCTCAATAACCCGAATTATATTTGGATAAGCGACGGCAGAACTTCAATGCTGAGATATGACGGCTTCTCGGTTGCCGAAAAAGCTGCTTCCGATGAGGAAGCCAAGCAGGCACTCGAAAGCGGCAAGCCGGTCGTACTGGCCGATGACGTAAACCTTGAGGTCGGAACCATTATAAATGCCGAGGCGCCCGATATATATCTTAACGGCAAAACCCTTACAATAACCGGAAACCAGTATTTAGAGCCTAAAAACGGCCAAACTCTTTCGCTGAAAAACGGTACCGTAAAAATGGAAAACAGCAGCCATATTTCCATCAGCGCCGCAGAGGGTTCGACGGTAAGGCTTGAAAATGTTGAGATGGATATGGGCGGCAAGTCGATGCTTATTGACTCCGGAATTAATTCCGCACGTATTGACGTGATCGATTCAAAGATTGTAACCACAGATTATTACGCTATTTCCACTAATGCGTCTAATCCTGAAAGCGGCGAAGGCGTTGTAATCAATATCATCAATTCCGAAATCACGGTCGATGACCCTGCAAATCACGACTGTACCGCTGTTCTGATGAATGTGCCCGGTACCCTGAATATCGAAAATTCCACCCTCACTGCCGGCCGTCAGGCGGTAATCGTACGTACAGGCACCGCTAATATCAAGAACAGCACGCTTGTCAATACGCTTGAATATACTCCTGAATCAAATTGGGCTAAGTATGATAATGCGGGCTGGGGCAGCGGTAACGAAGTACCGGTTGCGGTGCTCGTTGTCGGCGACCGCTCAAAATCTTATCCGTGGGATGCGGCCTGCACGCTGGAAAATGTAACTCTTCTCTATGGAAAGCAAACCGAACGCAAGCCGGTTTATGCTGCCGCATATGACGGTCAGACTACTGTCATAAACGGCATTTCGGAAACAGAGGTCACTGTTTCCGCGGATAACAACGGCGTGACTGTTAATCCGTAATCGGAAAATTTTTGATTTAAACCGAAAACACCGTATCCATATGGATACGGTGTTTTTTTAATCCTTATTGAAATTTTCCAGCAGAAGACCATCGTTGCGTTCCTCTGCCCAGCTTATGTTCCATTCGCTGGTGAATATCAGAATGTTGTTTCCTTTGAAATCCTGCACCCATTTGGTGTCGGAGGTCAGGTTGAGCGATTTGATGTCGATATCCTTATTTTTGACCCAGCGTATATACTGATACGGCAGGTCGTTACGGATGACGTCTACGTTATATTCGCTTTTAAGCCGGTATTCAAGCACCTCAAACTGCAAAACGCCGACCACGCCGACGATGACCCGCTCCATTCCCGTGTTGGGTTCGTGGAATATCTGTATGGCGCCTTCCTGCGCTATCTGCTCGACTCCCTTTACAAACTGCTTGCGTTTGAGACTGTCCTTCTGCTCTATCATTGAAAAATGCTCGGGAGCAAATGTGGGGATCCCCTCGTATATCACATGCTTTTTGAGCGAACAGACCGTGTCTCCTATCGAATAGATGCCTGGGTCAAATACTCCGATAATATCTCCTGCATAAGCCTCGTTTATTACCTGCCGTTCTTCCGCCATCATTTGCTGGGGCTGTGAAAGCCGCACCTGTTTGCCTGCCTGTACGTGGTAATAGTCGGCGCCGCGCTCAAATTTGCCGGAGCAGATTCGGAAGAAGGTAATGCGGTCGCGGTGGTTTTTATTCATGTTGGCCTGTATTTTAAAGGCGAACGCCGAAAAGTTCTCGTCAAACGGACTTATTTCCTCGCCCTCTGATATACGCGGCAGGGGGGCGGTAGTCATTTTGAGAAAGTTTTCAAGAAACGGCTCGATTCCGAAATTGGTGAGCGCAGAGCCGAAAAATACCGGCGTCAGCTTTCCGCAGCGCACCTTTTCAAGGTCGAATTCAAAGCTTGCGCCGTCTAAAAG
>USHL01000019.1 GCA_900554525.1 uncultured Oscillospiraceae bacterium
TTTCCTTACTTGGTATACGGGCGTCCGTACCGCCGATACTGCGGTCGATTTTCACTGCCGCCTGCTCTCTCATAGTGTCGGTTATATGACTGTATACATTAAGGGTTGTTTTTGCCGACATATGTCCTATCGCTGCCGAAAGGGTTTTTACGTCCATTCCGTATTCAAGCGCCATTGTCGCGAAGGTGTGCCTCAGATCGTGAAAGCGCACCTTCTTACATCCCGCCCTGCCGAGTATTATCTGAAGTCTTTTTCTTACCGCCGACGGGTCACGGATTTTACTGCTGTCTTTAGGCGACGGAAATATCCACTCTGAATTTACCGTTTCCTTATAATCCGAAAGAATGTTTAATAATGATTGCGGGAGTATAACCGTCCTTATTGAAGATTTTGTTTTAGGAACGGATATTACTCCTCCGCGCACCTGACGCTCTATTTTCAGCTCACCCGTTTTCACATCAAGGTCGCTCCATTTGAGGGCAAGTATCTCTCCCCGCCTCATACCTGTCATTAATTCAAGCAGAAACAGCTCATAATATCCTTCCGCCTTAGCCTGACACAGAAACCTTGCTATCTCATCGCTCTTTAAAATTTTCATTTCCCTCGGAACATCTTTAGGAAGCTTTGTGCCGTTGGCGGGATTTATATTAATAAGTCCGTCATCGACCGCGCGCTCCAGCGCCGACCGACAGCTCCCGTGTATCATATGAACCGTTCTGTCAGATAAGCCTTCCCCGTAAATCTCTGTCCGTATTTTTCTTCCGCTCTGTTTTTCACGGTTGTAGAATTGCTGTAAGTCTGCGGTTTTCAAGGTTTTTAACGGTATTCTGCCGACAGCGGGAATTATATGATTATATATACAGTTCTCGCGCTCCTCCTGCGTTGCCTTGCGGATTGTATTTTTACAGTATGTCCTGTACCAGAAATCTATCCACTCGCCGAAGGTAATATCCGCCGTAATTTTTTCGGTCGGTTTAATATATTGATCCTTAAGTTTGTTTAGTTTCTCGGCGCATTCAGTTTTTGTTTTTGCGGTGACACTTTTTGTTACGGGATATTTATTTTCGTTATAACCTATAACGATTCTGCCTTCCCATCTGCCGTCCTTTCTTAGTCTTAATGTTCCATCACCGTTTTTTCTTCGTTTAGGCATCTGTTCCGCCTCCGGTTATTTCATTCATCATATTACCGATTATATCGGCGGCGTTTCGCTGCATATCCTTTGTAACGTGAGTATAAGTGTCAAGTGTGAAACTGGCGTTTGTGTGACCGAGAATTCCCGACAGTGTTTTAGCATCTACTCCTCCAGCAAGCGCGTGTGTCGCAAAGGTGTGCCGCAAGTCGTGAAAGCGTACCGACGGAAGTCCCGCCTGTTTTAAGAGAGTCTTAAGACGTCCGTATGCTCTGTAAGGTGCAATTGGTTTTTCAGGCTCGTAAAAATTCGGGAATATCCATTCGCCGTATGAGCTTTGCTTTCTTTTTTTAAGCAGTTCTGCGGTACTCGGCGGAAGTATTATGGTCCGCGTTCCGGTTTCGGTTTTGGTTTCTCCCGTACCAAGGCCGCCGCCTTTCTGTACTGTTACGGTTCGCCTGATTTTAAGACTTCCGATCTGTTCATCAAAATCCTCCCATTTAAGTCCGCAGATTTCACCGCGCCTGAGTCCCGTGGTAAGCTCGGTATAGAAGAAATCATACCACAGCTTATCTTTTTTTATAACGCTCATAAACTTATCAAGCTGTTCATCGTTAAGCACCTGCTTTGGAGCGTAATTTGTCTTAGGTATCACCGTGCGGTAAGTAGGATTTTTTACAATGATTCTATCCCTTACCGCCGCGTCCAGAGCTTCGTGCAGCAGCATATGTATGCCGCGCACCACGCTGTCCGAAAGCTGTGTGCCGTGTTTCTTATCCGGTCTTAGTCTGCCTTTTTCCTTTACCGTGTTATAGAATCTCTGAATATCCTGCGTTGTAAGCGATGACAGCGGCTTATCTCCGAGATGTGGTTTTATCTGATTTTTAATTAAACCTTTGTAACTGTCAAGTGTGCTTTCTCTTACCGTTAAGGACATATAATCTTTAATCCACCTGTCCAGCCACTCTCTGAGAGTCATACTGCTCTCCTCTGTCAAATCTGAATTTTTGTGGGTTTCAATAAGCGTGTGAAGCTTTTCGGTCAGCTCCTTCTGAGTTTTGGCGAGCACAGAACGGTAGATAGGCTTGCCGTTATTCTTATGTCCTGCAACAATTCTGCCCTCCCATCTGCCGTCTGTACGCTTGCGTATCATACCGTCGCCGTTCGGTCTGCGTTTTGCCGTATTACCACTTCCTTTCTTCAGCACAACACAATACCACATAACTTTTACAATATCCAGACTATATTTGCCGATAGTTCAAGTCTTTCACATACTTTGCTCGTAATTGTTTTCATAATCGCTTTGCTCGGGACGAATACCGTGCGCCGCTTTCTTATGTGCGATTTTGGAACGCAGCTTACCGTCTGTCTGACTGCGCAATTTCTTGTCTTTGTCGTTATAACTCTGACTTATTGCACTGAGCAGAGTACATATAATGTTTCGTAATGCAAAGGCGGCTTGAGTACTTTCAGCATAGCTTTGCGCTTGCGACGTGTTAATGAACTCCGCCGCCGCTTTCACAATAACATTTTTAATACTGCGGAACTCTTTATTGTCTTCAAGCGGAATATCCGGTGCTTTCTTTTCGTGATAGAGCGATAACTTTTCACGGTTAATCCCATTCCATCTTGAATACAGGTCGGCTATATTTTCATCTTTCGCAAGCTCACGCACGATACTGTCTACCGTGTCTTTAATATCTTTTGGCAGGTATCCGTAAACTTTTTTGCCCTTTACAGATTTTAATTGTTTAACAAGATTAACGAATAACATTTCAAGCTGCGGTGTTGAGGTATAACCGTTTTCTTCAAAGTGTTTTATCCGTTCCTTGAATTTTTCCTTAACCAATTCGCGCTGATGTGTCTGCATTTCAAACAAACGGTACTGCTCGCCGCGGAATATTTCGTTGCCGAACATACTACGCATATCATCAATGGAGCGCTTTGTAATCCAGCCTTGTTTTGCATCGGCAGCATAAACCAGAAGATGCACGTGCGGATGATGGTCTTTGTTATGAAACGCCGCGTACCAACGCAGGTTGTCAAGATCAATATTATGCGCGTCGGCAATTTCTGTGACGTTACTGCGAATCAGATCACGCCAGCGATATGCATTGTTATACTGCAGGCGTTCCGCGTCCTCTCGGCGAAGGCTTATAACGTGAGTCCATATAATTCCTTTGTGATTTGAAATTTCTTCAGCCACTTTATCAAGGTCTATCTTATCATCGCTCTGAGAAAACAGACCGTGCGAAGAAAATTTCTCAACACCCGGACGTTCCGCATAATACTTTACAAGATTTTTAATTCCGCCTATACGGTCAATGTTCCGTTCCATAACCGCGTCAATAAATTCCGAAGCATTTGTTTTTGAAGATTCTTGCGTATAATCTTCATACTCTAAATAATCTTTTGTTTCGGGGAATACTTCAAGAATATTTTTGATCAGCCTCTGCTGTCTGACGGTTGACGGTGAACGGTCGACTCCGACCGCTACCTTTTCCACACTCTCTCGCGTTCCCATATACCGTAAGAGTTTACCCGCGTTTGAAGATTTGGGATTTCGTATATACCTGCTTGTGAATATTATTTTCGGCATCAGTAATCATCTCCGCTGTTACTTAAATAATCGTATTCGGTATATACATTTTCTCTTGACTGCATATCTTCAAGAGAAATTATACCGTTGGTTGAAGCAACCTTTTCGGCGCACCAGCGATAAAGTTCTTCAAGATATTCGGGACGGAATTCTTTTTCATCAGCCACAACCTGTGTGAGCATAGATATCTGTACCGCCATTTTAAAAATAATTTCCGAGAGGTTCCGCTCGATATTATTCATTTCACTCTTTACGGCTGATGCTAATATAGGTGAAACAAAATTCAGGTTTTTGCCTTGCTTAAGATAACCGAGATAGAATTTTATTGCTTTAATAATAAAAGCGTTGACAGATTTTACGTGCGCGTCATCCATCATTTTTCGTATTTCCTGCTCGGTTTTACCGTCCATACGAACGGTGATTTTATACTTTTTATCGTTTTTACTGTCCATATTCTGATCCTTTCGCAAAGAGGTCATATTTTTGCGGTTACGACCCCTGTAAAAATCCCCTAACGGTCGGCTCTGCCGTCCGATGTAGGCGGTGCGGGAAGACCCCGCACTTTAACCTGCTCAATTTTCCACTCTGAAAAATCCGCCTAAACCGCCATTTTCAATTATTCGCAAAACTGGCTCAAATTTTGTTTTTTGACCCTAACCCGAGTCTTTAGTCTACTTTTGATATAAGACTGCACACAGGCGATAACATGTGCTATAAAATTGACATTTGCTGTTTTACAACCGATTTCAACTTACATTTGCAGTATTATTTCGAATTTTACTTCAAAATTTACAGTTAGCCGGATGCTTTCTTCTAATCTCCAAGCAGGTTATGATTCATAAGGTACCGAGGATACTGTCAGAAAAAATTCAGGGAGGTCAAACCCATGTTCATTGTCGGTGTTGACATTGCAAAGTGAAGTCACGAAGCCATCGTGATTGATGATTCCGGCAACGTTGTCAAAAAAGCATTCAACTTCAAAAACGACTGCGCAGGTTTCAAGAAACTGATAGAAACACTTAACTGCATCCGTCCCAATCCGTCAGACTTTGTTATCGGAATGGAATCCACTGCACACTATTGGCTCGCTTTGTATTCGGGTCTTTGTAAAAGTGGATATACTGTGCACGTCTTGAATCCCATACAATCAAACGCTCTGCGCGGAATGTACATACGGCAGGTAAAGAACGACGAACATGATTCGCTTATCGTCGCCGATGTCATCCGTTTTTGGAAGATACACCGAAGGAGGAATGCCGCCTTCGGAGCTGTATGAGTTGCGAGAACTGTGCAGAGCACGTTCCTTTATTGTAGATATGACAGCAGATTTGAAGCGAAAAGTCATATCACTGTTAGATCAAACTTTTCCTGAATACGGAACCATCTTTACAAACATTTTCGGATTGACCTCATCCGAGCTGCTCCTAAACTGTTCCACGCCTGAAGAAATCCTTGCTATTGACACCGGGAAGCTTACCGAAATCATAGAGATTCCGAGCCGTAAGCGGTTCAGCACACCCAAGGCAGAACAAATCAAAGAGATCGCCGCCAATTCCTTTGGTATCGTCTTGGAGTACAGCACAACCAAGTCTTATCATCAAGCAGCACATGGAACACATCCGCTATACAGAAATGCAAATAGCATGGCTTGAGGAAAGATAGCCGAACTCTACTCTCACTTCGATACCTATCTCACAACTATTTCCGGCATCGGCATCATTCTTGGTGCCACCATTCTGAGTGAGATCGGAGATATCTCTCGTTTTTCATCATCAGCAAAGCTTGCAGCTTTTGCAGGAATTGATCCAACTGTAATACAATCCAGTGAATTTACCGCAACTCACAATCATATGTCTAAGCGCGGATCGCCTTATCTGCGCAGAGCGCTATGGCAAGCTTCTACCGGTGCTGTGAAACACGATCCGGCATTAAAAGCCTTTTTTGAGAAAAAACGCATGGAAGGCAAGCCATATATGAATGCCATCGGTCATGTCACACGAAAAATCACCAACATCATTTTCGCTGTTCTTCGCGACAACAAACCGTACTATTCTCATGAGAATACTTGAATCATAAATTCAAATTTTTTCTCAAGTCCTTGACTGCCTTCCACAAATTCAGAGGTGACTGTCAAGGACGGGCGAAATACGCTTATTTTACCCTTGACTGACACCGAAAAATTTACATTTTTATGCATGGGCTTAAGAAAAAACTTTCATTTGCCTCTTGACAAACTTATAGCCGGCTGCTTTTTTATCCGCCCTGCGGTTTCAGTCACAGCTATACCGCCATATTTATACATACGGTGCCGTATTGCACATTATGTAAAAAAGAAAATGACCATTTCCGAGTTCGAGAAATGGTCACGCTTTGCATCAAAATTAAGAGACTCCGCAGAGGAAGAAAAAATATCCTTTGAGGATTATGATGACTGGATGCGGAAGTAGTTTTTCCATGCGCTTTTCTTTGTTTTAGGCAGTATAATTTTTGACTTTATTAAACTCAAAATATTGCAATGTTAAATCGTAGGCTTATCATTTACAATTCCGTTATCCTTCCGCAGTAAGCTTCTCCCGAATGAAGTGGAAATATTTTATTGCCGGTCGGGCATTTATTCACACATTTTAAATTCAAATGTGTGAATTCCTTTTTCAACCTCATATGTATTTCCGTTCAATACAATCTCGGCTCTGTTCGGGACCTCAAATCGGTATTGAATCGTATCGCCGTTTATGTTCCATTCGGATGACAGTATTCCGTATTTAGTTGAAATAGAGGCTTTTGCGAAATGCAGTCTTTTATCCGCAATCGGTTTTAATATGGCATTTTCAAATCCCGGGGCATTTTCATCAATATTGATTCCGCATACTGCGCCGTACATCCAATCTGCTACCGCTCCGTAAGCGTAATGGTTAAATGAGTTCATATCGGCGCACCAAAAACTGCCGTCCTCTTTTATGCCGTCCCAGTGTTCCCATATCGTTGTAGCGCCCTTATTCACAGAATACAGCCAAGACGGAAATTCCTCCTGCAAGAGCAGATTATAGGCAATTTCTGCATATCCATTCTGTGAAAGCGCGTGCAGCAGATACGGCGTTCCGACAAAGCCGGTTGTAAGCCTGTTGCCGTTATCCGTAATTAATCTCGCAAGATTTTTTGCAATATTCTCCTTATATTCTCCGCACAAATCGAAATACAGAGCAATCGCATGTGCAGTCTGCGTATTGGAAACCAGTCTGCCATTCTTTATAAAATTCTCACGGAATGCAGAAACAATATGCCCGTACAGTGATTCATAAGCCGTCATATCTTTTCCGAGAATATTGCCTGACTTTATCAGGAGCTTTGTAGAATAGGCGAAAAATGCCGTTGCGATCAAATCCTTGCTAGTCACAGTTTTATCAAGGCTGAGGTGATCCCCGTAGTGGTGACCTGTATTCCAAAGAAATTCATCGTCCCCCTGACCGCGGATATAATCGACCCACTTTTTCATACAGTCAAACTGATCAGCCAGAATTTTTTTATCCCCGTATGTCAGATAAAGCTGCCACGGACAGATCACAGCTGCATCGCCCCATGCGGAGGAGGAAGATTCATTCCCGCCGATCACATCGGGAACAACAGCAGGTATGCCGCCATTGGCGAACTGCTCCAGCTTCATATCGGTAAGCCATTTTGTAAAGAATTTCAGCACGTCATAATTGAACGTAGCGGTACGCACAAAAACCTGCGCGTCACCTGTCCAGCCGAGACGTTCATCGCGCTGCGGGCAATCCGTCGGCACATCCAAGAAATTCCCCTTTTGCCCCCACAAAATATTGGAAAACAGTTTATTGACCTTTGCATTCGAGCATTCAAAATACCCGGTGCACTTAATATCGGAATGGATAACAACCGCTCTGAAATCATCCTCGTTTATATCGCCGTACCAGCCGCTGATACGTATGTATCTAAATCCCTGAAATGTGAAATGCGGTTTGTATTCACTCTGTTTGCCGTCTGTAATATATTTTATCGTTTGTTTTGCCGTGCGCAGATTATCCGTATAGAAATTTCCGTCGGCGTCTAATACTTCGGCATGGGAAAGCTCGATCACCGTACCCGCCGGCGCATTGACCTGAAAGCGCACATATCCAACCATATTCTGCCCGAAGTCTATCACCTTTTCACCCTTCGGCGTTGTAATCAAGGCTTTTGGAGAGATTTCTTCGATTTCGCATATGTGCTCGCCCTGTTGGGGAACTAAAATATCCTTTGAATAATCGCATTTTTCGGTTTTGACCCAGCTTTCCTGCGTAACATTTGCATCAAATGTCTCACCGTCGTAAATTTCGGAGTACAAAATACCCGATTTCGACGCAGTAAAGCTCTCGTCACTGTATATAGTCTGCTCTGTTCCGTCGGTAAAAACAATTTTCAAAGCGCAGATAATTGCGGGGGAAGAATACTTGTACGGCCGGAAATAATCCTCATTCCACGAAAGCCGACTAAAGCACCAGCCCCTGCCAAGCGTTACGGAAAGCGTATTCCGATTTTCTATTAAATCGGTGACGTCATATTCTTGATACTGCACCCTGTTATCATACGAGGTCCACCCAGGCGCAAAAACAAAATCGCCCACGCGTCTCCCGTTGATATACGCTTCATACATACCCAATGCCGATATGGAAAGCGTTGCTGTTTTCACTTTTTTTGACAGATTAAATTCCTTCTTCAAAACCGAACAGGCATTGCCGAAATTAACAGAGGATTTAATCCAGTCTGCTTTTTTTATCATAAAAACTTTCCCCTTAAAATAGCGCCTTTATACATTTGACAGTCCCGACTGCGCAATACTTTTTACAAAAAAGCGCTGGCACACGGCAAACAGACAAAATAGCGGAATAACCATAAACAAAACGCCGGCACAGCGTGCGTAAAAGGTTGCCAGCTGATTCGTACCTGTACCGAATCTTACAACAATATCAGACCACACATTGGCAAATACCTTTGTTTCGGTAAGATAAAGCGATGTATAATAGGTATCTGACCACTGCCAGCAAAAAGAAAACAAAAATACCGTAATCATAATCACCCGTGCGTTCGGAAGCATAACCCGGTAAAATGTCGTCCATATTCCGGCGCCGTCAATATACGCCGCCTCCTCTACGCTGTTCGGAATCGCCATAAAATTATCTCGTATCAGGTAAATATACAGACCCTGTTTCAGCCCAAGGCAGGTAATTGCCAAAACATAAAGCGGAACAAAGGTATCCACCAGATGCATATTGGAAAAGGTTTGATACTGCGCGATGCTGATTGTTTGAATCGGCACGAGCATCAGTATGATAACAAACGCAAATAGAATATTTCTGCCGGCAAAGCGAAACCGGGCAAACCCATAGCCCACAAGCGTACACGCCACAGTTTGAAACAACGCTACCGTAAAGGACAGAACCACTGTATTGATCAAACTTTTCGGCAGGCTTATGCATTGAAGCGCCTCCCGCCAAAAAAACAGGGACGGGCGGCTTGGTATGGACTGAACGGTAAAATCAAATATATCGTCAGGCGTCATAAACGAAAACAGCAGTTTCCCGATAAGCGGCTTGCAGATAATAAATCCCAAACCGAAAATAATGACAAAACGCACAAACGAATACAGCAATTTCAGCGTGAACCGTTTCGGGTCTATCCGTGATATTCTTCCTTTCATATCAAAGGTCTTTTTCATAAATCCATTCTCCTGACGCCGCATTATTCCGGCATTACAACAAATTTTCTCACAATTAAAAGAGTTATGACAATAACCGCACCTAAACAGAGCAGATAAAACACACTCATCGCAGTAGCAAGCGAATACTGGCTTTGTGCAAACGCAAGCGTATTGATATATTCAAGCACCTGACTTTTAACCGTTCTGTCTGCTATGGAATAAATCAGGTTCATCAGAATGATCGGGCTGATCATCGGGAAGGTGATTTTCCAGAATAATTCCCACTTACTGCAGCCTTCTATCTCTGCCGCCTCGTATAAAGAGGGAGAGATATTCTGAAGTCCCGCAAGGAAAATAAATATCTGCAATCCGCTTGAGCTTGTGATATTATAAATGCCTGAAATCGCGTTGGAAATAACCTCGATCAGCGGTTCAGGGAAGTAAAGCGAAGATAAAATCCCGCTCACCTGGGTTAGACCGGAAAGGTCAGCCGCCGCGCCGTTATCGATCGCCTGCCCCAACACAGCCATATTGCTGCTGCTGTCTATAGAAGTCATAAAGCCGGTCGCCATAATAACGGGATAAAAGAAAATGATTCGTGCAAATCCTCTTCCTCTGAAATTTTGGTTTAAGAGAACAGCGATAAAAAGGCTGTATATGATAATGACCGGAATATCCGTAACCAACCCGACAATATCTTCAATCAAAAGACGCTTAAATTTCGGGTCGACCGTAAGCGCGTTTTTATAATAGGTAAATCCTTTCGGCTTTAAAGCAAATCCTGCCGACGGATCAATATCGCTGATGGAATACAGGAATGTTTGAATCAGATTCGGAATGAAGATAACCGCTAAACCAATCAGCAGAGGTAAAATAAACAAATATCCGAATCTCGCCCGCCTTGCGGCTACGGTTCCCTCTATCATATTGTTTTTTTGCAAAATACGCATACTAAACTCCTCCGTGATTTCAGCCTAACCGGCAGCCGCAAAACCTTTTGCCGGAATATTGATACCGTCAAGCTTTACGTTTTCATCGCCGTAATTGACATATACCCTATACCCGTTTTCATAAGCGGTGCAATACAAATCTTCCGACAATTTTTGGTGTGATGTGATTCTTTGATTCAGTATTTTCCCCCGAATCTCGTCTGCGGCCTGAACCCGCTTTGAAAAGTCGGAAAGCCGCGATGTATCGCTGACAGAATAAAACTCAGTCTGCCATTCCGTATGGTTGAGCAATGCATCGTCTTTTGTTATAAAAGCCGCATAGGGCGCCGCCCCGTATTCCATACTTTTTAAAATGCTCCTGCTGCTGTTAAGCGAAAGATTTTCCGCCTGCCCCGCATACGGGAGCATACCGCTTATCACCATTTGGAAGAACGGGACGTCTTCATCCTCTGATATCAGCTGAGAGCTTTCTAACGGCACGTTCAGCACGCCGGATACATAGGGCAAAATATACGCATTTCCGTAATCTGAAAGGAGAGACGTTTTGTCCTTTATGCCGCCCAGCGCTCCGGTTAACAGCATTTTGCTTTCCACACGGTCAATACAGCGGTTCGGCGAGTAATCCCCGCTTAAATAATAGCCGGACAAACCGTAGGAAATCCCGGGAAGCTGCCCACCGGCGAAGGCTTTTTCAAGGCTGCTTACAAAGCCTTCAGAATAGGCTTTAAAGCAGGCGGGCGAAACGATATATCTTGTATTTTTATACTTTGACTTTTCCAATGTTACCGGGTCGTTGTTTGCCGGTCTTGCCAATTTTCTGCTGATTGCCCGTACCGAATCTCTTGTAGGCTTAAAATGATTGCCGGACTGATAGGCAAACTGCAAATCCGCGTCAAGATATAATTGCCCGCCGTTTTCTTTCAGTATATCAGCCAGGTGCTGAAGCTCCTTTGCTGTACCGACCCTGCGGTCTATATCGAATTTGTTGTAGGCGCTGTTTTCAAGCCCGGACGACCCGTATCCAAGCAAACGCACAGATATACCGCGTATGCCGTCCGCTTGCAGCTTTTTAATCGAATCGGTAATTTCCGATACCGTGGACAAAACAACTTTCTTAGTATACGGAACGCCCAGTACAGACGCCTCCTCCGTAATCATACAAAGGTAGTCAAGAAAAATAGGCGCTTCGGTCTGCGTCTGCTGCGAAATACCGTTTGTATCAAGCAGATATTTTCTGTAAATCTGTGCCATACCGGCATAATCGGAATTGCCCTTATCCGTCAGGAAATAGCGAATACGCGGCGAGGCGGAGGTTCTTTTCACGGCAAACAAGTTAAACTGATGGATATCAGCGTCCGTAAAGCTGTTGCTGGTATCAACGGTCCTTAAAATAAAGGATGTGTATATATGGTTGAGCGGCGTTGCATCACCTGTCGAATATGCTTTCAGCAGCGCCGTTTCAGCCGCGCCCTCTACGATTGCAAAAACGCTGTTTTCATCCGCCCTTGTTCCGTAAACGGGAAGCGTAAGTGTTGTCCCCGTCGGCATTTGCTGATTGACCGCAACATCATAGCCGTAAAATGGCTTTGAAAATTCCAGATTGTATTTGCCTTTTAAATTGATCAGAGCGCCCGAACCGTCCGGGATCAGATAAGCTGCGTTGTCTCCGTCCCGAAAAGCATTAAAATATTCCAGAACATCGATGGAATATATTTTATATTGGTCGGATTCTTCCTTTATCAGATCGGATAAAACCGTTGCTGAAAATCCGTCCTCCGTCAGGCGGTATTCGAGCGGTATTACAAATCCGGCGGATGAAAAGCCCTCTATATCACCGAGATTCAGCTCCTCGAGCATTTCCTGATACTCTGCTTTTTCATAACCGATATCCGAAATATCTGACATAATATTCTCTTTATCCGTGTCGGTCAACGCATCACTTAATAAATAAAGCGGCGTTTTATCAAGAATCGGGTACTCCCTAAGCTTATCTTCATAATCATCAGGCTTGTCGTCCGAAGAATATAAAACATAGGCGCGTTCCATACGGCGTCTTAATGCGCTGCTTGTAAAGCGATCGAGAACATCATTGAACGCCTCTTCCGTAAACAAGGCGGGAAGCAGGCTGTCTACCGCGCCCATAGTGTAATAAACGCGTATCGCCTTGCCGTCCGATTTTACCGTAAAGCTTTTGTTCTGAACGCTGTCGGTATCCGAATACATATAAAGCTCGCTTGTCTGCTCGGCATAATAGCAAACCGTTATTTCGGACGTTAAGCGGGAAAG
>USHL01000020.1 GCA_900554525.1 uncultured Oscillospiraceae bacterium
CAGCCTCAGATTAGCCTCCGTCAGCCGCTGCTTGGCATAGCTGTCCCCTTCCGAAATCTTTACCGCAAGCTCTACCTCCTCGTCGGTCGTAAGCAGCGGAACGCGGCCTATTTCGCGCAGATACACCTTTACCGGGTCGTCGAGATTCATGCTGTCAAAATTGAGATCGTCGTCGAGATGGTCTACGTCCATCTCCTCAAGCTTAAGCTCATCATCGGTCGGCTCATCGTCAAAGTCAATATCCAGCGTAGGCGGCTCGGAAAAGAGCTCGTCCGGATCTTCGGGAGCATTTTCTATATCGTCTAGCGTAAGCTCCTTATCATCTTCAAGCTCGAAAAGCTCAGCATTCTGTTTTTCGGTTTTATTCATATTGATATCCTTTTCTTTATTATTCTTTTCCATAAATTCAGTTCCCTTTCGTTTTATTGGCGATTATATCCTTAAGCCCCTGAGCCCAGTCCTCAACCGACTTTTCGGCGGCTTTCGGCGCATTCAGCAGCATATCCTCTTCTAATATTACCTTAATGCAATCTTTTAATACAATTTCGGCGTTTTTCCCCGCTTTATCGCCGTTTTGCAGAGAAACAAGATATCCGAGCTCAGCCGGCAGAAGCTTTACGGCAAAAACTGAAATATCGAGCGACGCGCCGCGATCGAGCGTTTCGATAATAATTTCATAAATACGGCGGTTAAGGGATGTTATCAGCTTTTCGGGAGGCAGCTTTTCTTTAGCATATCCGTAAAAATCCGGATTTTTCAAAAGCACCGCGATAAGCGTTTCCTCCGCCGCCACACCTTTCGGAGATTTTCGGCGTTCGGGATTTATATCGTCTTTTGTAAATTTGGGGCGAATTATCTCGCTTATTTCCTTTTTCTGCTTATAGCGCGAATTTTTATGCCGCAGCTCTTCTACCTTGGCGGTCAGCGCAGTGCGTGAAACCCCGTACTTTTCCGAAAGACGGCCGATATAAATATCCCTTGTCATAATATCGTCCGCCCCGGCGATAACCTCTGCGGCAAGGCTGAGATATTTAAGTCTGCCGTCCTCCGTTTCAAGCGGCAGCCCCTGCGCCGCTGTAAGCAGCTTATATTCTATGTCACTTACCGCGCCCTCCAGAAGCGCCGAAAACCGCTCGGGACCGTTTTTCTTTATAAATTCGTCCGGGTCCTTTCCGTCGGGAATGACCACAACACGTACCGAAAGTCCGCTGTTTTCAAGCAGCTGAGACGCTCTTTTTACTGCCTTCTGCCCCGCCGCGTCGGCATCAAGCATCAAAACGATTTCCTTAGTGTACCTTGCCAGAAGGTTTGCCTGCTCAGAAGTAAAGGAGGTGCCAAGCGGAGCCACCGCGTTTTCAAAGCCTGCCTGATGCAGGGATATTACATCCATATTCCCCTCGACCAGTATAACCTGTTCGGAGCATACGTTTTTCGCAAAGTTTATCCCGAAAAGATTTTCGCTCTTTTTGTAAACCGGCGTGTCGGAGGTATTGACATACTTTCCGCCCTGCTTGTCCTCTCCCGGCATCGCGCGGCCGCTGAAGCCGATTATATTCCCGCGTATGTTTATTATCGGGAACATCACACGCTTTCTGAAACGGTCGTAATATCTGCCGCGCTCGGTTTTACCTATCACATTGGCTGCATACATATCGTTCAGCGTAAAGCCTTTGGCTTTTAAATGACCTATGAGCGCGTCCCACGAGTCAGGCGCGGCGCCCAACCCGAAATGCCTTATCGTTTTAAGCGTAAGCCCGCGCCCGGTCAGATAATCAAGCGCCCATTTTCCGTTCGGCGACATCAAAAAGGAATGGAAGAATCTCGCTGCCTCACGGTTAATGCTGTATATGGTATTTTTAAGCTTCTGCATCGAATCGTCATAGCCGTCCTGCGGGAGCGTTACTCCCGAACGCTCGGCCAAAAGCTTAACCGATTCGATATAATCAAGGTTTTCAATAAGTCCGGTAAAGGTAAAAACATCTCCGCCGACACCGCAGCCGAAGCAGTAAAAGGAACCGTTCTCGGGATAAACCGTAAAGGACGGAGTTTTTTCACTGTGAAACGGGCAAAGCCCGACCAGATTCTTTCCGCGTCTTTTCAAATTAACATATGCGGAAACCGCAGATTCTATGTCGTTCCGGTATTTGATTTCATTAATTATGTCATCCGGTATCAAGGCAAAGCCCCCTTTCATATTAATACTCCGATGTTATATCGGCCAAGCCTTCGGAATGTAAATATCAGAATAGACGGTAATAGCGTAATGGTCTGTCATTCCCGCGATATAGTCGGTGACAGCGCGCTCCGCTCCCTCATCTTCGGCGATAGCGGTATATTCCTTCGACATTTTTTCTATGTGCTTTAAAAAATATTCGTAAAGTCCCGATACTATTCCCATTACCTTGGATTCCTCAGACTTCGCAGTAGGATTGAGATATACGCTTTCATAAAGAAAACCGTGCAGCTTATCGTAGTATTTAAGCGTTTCAGAATCCATAACAATGTCGTCACCGCTGTTTTTCACCACCGAAGAAACCAGCGCCGATATCCGTTTCGACTTGGTATCCCCTAACGCTCGGTGTATATCCTCCGGCAGCTCGCTTTCCGAAATTATGCCGCCGCGTACCGCGTCGTCTATATCGTGATTGATATAGGCTATCCTGTCGGCTGTACGGACTATCCTGCCCTCCAATGTATGCGCCTGTTCGCCGCATGTATGATGCAGTATACCGTCCAGAACCTCATATGTAAGATTCAGCCCGTTTCCCTGTTTTTCCAGCTTTTCACATACCCTCACGCTCTGCTCATAATGGGTGAAGCCTGAGGCATTAAGCTGCGCGAGCGCACGCTCGCCCGCATGGCCGAAAGGGGTATGCCCCAAATCATGCCCTAAAGCCACAGCCTCGGTCAGGTCCTCGTTCAGCCGCAGTGCCCGGGCGATGGTACGCGCTATCTGCGCCACCTCAAGCGTATGGGTAAGGCGGGTACGGTAATGGTCGGATTCAGGCGCCAGAAAAACCTGCGTTTTATGCTTAAGTCTCCTAAACGCCTTGCAGTGTATAACCCTGTCGCGGTCACGCTGATAGCAGGTGCGCAGCTCACATTCCACCTCCGGCACTCTGCGGCCCTTGGTTTCGGCGCTGAACGCAGCTCTGTCACAAAGTATCAGTCTTTCATTACGTTCACTTATAAGCCTGGGAATATCCACAGCAGTCCGCCCCTTTCCGACAAAACTTCCCTTTATCTTATTTATTAGTCAAAAAAGCTGTAATTCCTTTAAAATTCAAAAATTTTTTAATATTGACTCAAAAAGCGTATAATGATAAAATAAATAACAATGACAATAAGGAGAAGCAATATGGCAAAAATATATTCTTCAGTGGATGAGCTTATCGGCTCAACTCCGCTTTTACGTCTCGGCAATATAGAAAAAAAGCTCGGATTAAAGGCACGGTTAACCGCCAAACTCGAATACCTCAATCCTGCCGGCTCGGTCAAGGACCGTGTTGCCAAAGCTATGCTCGATGACGCAGAGCAAAAAGGCATTCTCACCAAGGATTCGGTGATAATTGAACCCACCTCCGGCAATACCGGGATAGGCCTCGCGTCTGTGGCGGCCGCGCGCGGCTACCGTCTGATAATCGTGATGCCAGATACTATGTCGGTCGAGCGCCGCAGGCTTATGGCCGCTTACGGTGCCGAATTAGTTCTAACCGACGGAGCCAAAGGTATGTCTGGAGCAATCAGCAAGGCCGAAGAGTTAAAAAAAGAAATACCCAACAGCTTCATTGCCGGACAGTTTGTAAACCCCGCCAATCCCAAAGCGCATTTTGAAACCACCGGGCCCGAAATTTTCAAAGATACCGACGGACTTGTTGATATTTTTGTCGCAGGGGTAGGCACCGGCGGCACTGTAACAGGTGTAGGTCAATACCTCAAATCCAAAAATCCCAATATACAAATCATTGCGGCAGAGCCCGCAGGCTCTGCTGTGCTTTCAGGTGAGACGGCAGGTCCGCATAAGCTGCAGGGCATCGGTGCAGGCTTTATTCCCGAAGTGCTCGACACGAATATTTACGATGAAATCATAAAAGTTACGGACGACGACGCATTTTCCGCCGCCCGCATGCTCGGCAAGACCGAGGGCGTACTGGTCGGAATTTCCTCCGGCGCGGCGCTCTGGGCTGCAGAGCAGATAGCTGCTCGTCCTGAAAACGAAGGCAAGCTGATAGTGGTCCTTTTGCCGGATACCGGCGACCGCTATCTTTCAACATCGCTTTTCTCTGAATAATATAACAAATCTCTGCCGTAAACTTCGCTTTGCGGCAGAAATTTGTTATCAAACAGCTATTGACAAAGACCTCCATATAGGCTATAATTACAAATTATCGGACAGCATAATAATCCGTGTGAATGTAAACAAAATTCAATAAAATCGGGGTGTAGCGCAGTTGGTAGCGCGCCAGTTTTGGGAGACCGACCTGATTCATTCAGGACTTTTTTCTAAAACCTCAAACACTCCTTTAACACTGCGGATTTTCGGCTTGTGGGATTTCCGAAAAAAACCGTCAAAAACAGCAACGACCACATAGTATCCCACAGACGTTGAAAATACCACAAAATTGAATATCGGGATGTGGCGAAGTTTGGTATCGCGCTCGCTTTGGGAGCGAGAGATTTCGCAGGTTCGAATCCTGTCATCCCGACCATACAGAGTGTTTTTATAGTAACCGAGAGGTTTTGTAAGAACACTCTGTTTTTTTATTTTCACATTCTCGTTTCCGATACAATTACTTCTCTTTCTAAAAAGTAATCCTTTTAGATGTTTTCCTTAAACTGCTGCTGTTTCAGGTGCGGTGGCAGGCAAATATGTAACCTCCACACCTTTTCTTGTTTTCATTGTTATATCGGGTTCAGGAATCGGTACATCATCAGGGATTTGAATCGCTCCGATACAGTTATAATAGATTACAAGTTTCTGAGTTTTTACTCCGTCTATTTTTTCTGTATGATGCACCTCAATATGCTCTATCAACTCAGTTAACATACGGGGAGTCAATTTCTTGACCCGCGTGTATTTCCTTACAGCCTCAACGAATTTCTCGGTTGATGACGCTTTGCCTGAAAGCTCGTCAAGTATATTATTAATTCGGGTGAGCCTCTCGCGGACCTCTTTTTGTTCGTTATCATAACTGATCGACATTCTTTGGAATCTTTCATCGGAAATTTTCCCCGACAAATTATCCTCATAAAGTCTCTCAAATATGCGATCGAGTTCCTTATCCCTTGCCATAAGCGCTCTGACTTCGCTTTGATATGCGTTAATCTGCGACTGCATTGCCTCTTTGGATAATTCACTGACCACTTTAACGAATTCGTCTTCATATTGACAGGCAAAGCGTGTAAGCCGCCTGATTTCTGCTAAAACCACCTGCTCTAAAAAATCCACTCGAACATAGTGAGTTTTAAAGCAATCCTTTAATTTGCCTTGGTTATAACCGGGACAGTTGAAAAAGCCTACATTCTGATCATTCGAATGATAGCAAGGCGGCAGGTTATGTGTCAAACACCTGTCATCGACCGTGCTAACCCGTGAGAGAAATCAAAATCGGGAACAAACGCATGCCGGAAAAGGCACAAGTCAACAAGCCATCATGTTGCGACTAAGAAGTGCCAGATGAAAGGTTGTGTATGAGGATAAAAGCGAAACTGCTTGAACAATAGTCAGAGGGGTTTTATCGTTGACCTCGGCGGAAAGATGGTTACAAACGCCGTGCGAGCCGTGATGAATGTGGAGTTTAGGGATACACACTCATTGACACACCGGCTCGACCAACCGTAATAAACGGTAAATGACGCAAGTTGTATCCGACAACACAACAAGCTATGTTGCGAATAGTCTAAACGGAGATTGCCTAAACCAAAGTGCCGTATATCGGCTATTACCGTAGGGTATGAAAATTTGGCAAGGTAACGGAGTTTCCGTAGTAGTCTGAGGACGGGAAAGCCGTCTACATGGCGAAGGGAAACAACCTAAATCAGGAAGAAAAAGAGCTGCTCTATACAATGAGGGATTTAGGTACAAACCTTTCCCCTCTAAACGTGAACAGATTGACAATTTTCCGAAATTTGAAAACTATAGCCGCCCAAATACATTGGTGAAAAGGCTGATAGATGGTCGTTGCGAACTATGTGGCGCACAAACAAAGGATGTTTGTGTACATCAGGTAAAGAAACTAAAAGAACTGAGCGGTACGAAACGATGGGAACAAGTTATGATGGCTAAGAAACGCAAAACCCTTGTATTATGCGCGGATTGCCACCAAAAATTGCATGATGGACTTTATGATTAATCAATGGGTGGAGAGCCGGATACATCGAGAGGTGTAAGTCCGGTTCGGGGGCGAGTACTGAAAAACCTACAACAGTAATGTTGCAAGGCATTCAGTGCTTAGCCTACGATTTCAGAAATCCCGAGGAAAAAATCCTAAAGGCGCTGTACGACCGCTTTGACCTTAAGGTGAAAACCGAATATGTAAAGGAAAAATCCAACCGTATGGCGATGTTAAGGCATAAACAGAAAAACAGCGGGGAAAGCGTAAACGCGTATATTTCTCTTACCGAGCTTGAGGAAATGCAGAAAGAGGTTGAAAATGTAAAAATACCCGACAGTATCAACGAGGTGATGGACGCGGTGCTTTTAGAGCTCAGAAAGAAGGACATAGCGGTATCCGACCGCAGCTTTTTCGGTTTCGGCAGTATCGTGCAGGCGGAAGCTTTTTTAAACGGCAGGGACGAGGTCATACCGAAAGATATGCTTGTGCTTAAAAACTATCTCTGGAACAAGCCGGAGGAAATAAGCACCGTCTTGCAGATACTTGAGCGTTTGTGTGAAAACCCGATAGGCGACCGAATAAAGGAGCTTACGGCAAAAGCGCTTGCCGCGCGTGACGCGTTTTCTTTGGCGTCGGACAGGAACCGTGCGCTCATTAAATTAAAAACCGACCTTTTAACGCTCTACGATGAGGCAACAGCTATAAAGGACAACCTGCCTGACGGCGACGCGGCGATATCCGGAGCGGACAGCTTTATAGGAACACTCGAGGATATAAGCCGGGACGCCTATTCAAAGACAGGCTTTACTTATGTCTCACTGCCGGAGCTTAAGGCATATCAGAATTTACAGATCTGAAGGGAGAAAAATTATGCTTAACTTAACAGTAATGACCGGAAGAATGGTGGAGACGCCGGAGCTTAAGACCACAGCCAATAATGTGAGCGTGACCGTATTCAGAATAGCAGTCAGCCGCAACTACAAGGTAAACGAAGAATACCCGACCGATTTTTTCAATGTAGTGGCGTGGCGGGGCACAGCGGAGTTCGCGGCCAAACACTTCAAAAAAGGCGACCAGCTTTCAGTTCAGGGGCGTTTTGAGACCCGTAAATATACCGATAAGAACGGAAACAGCCGTGAGGCGGTCGAGCTTACAGCCGACAATCTTTATTTCGGTGAGAGCAGGCGCGAAGCCCAAAAGCCGGCTGAAAAGGCGGCGGAGGAAAACGTGGAGTTTGACCCGTTCGGAGAGGAGCTGCCGGACTTTCCCGCCTGAATGCTGACTTTATAAAGGAATACAAAAGACCGTCGGACGGGTAACCGTCCGGCGGCGGAACGGAGAAAATTATGAGAGATCCTTTCAAAGATTTTAAAAGCGCTGACGGCTGGTTTGAAAATTTCCGCAGAATAGTAAATACCGGGCACGACCGGATATACAAAAGCACGGCGCAGTGCGATTATTTGTACGATCGGCTTTATTCCGAATCACCCGAGCTTAACGATATAATAAACCGCGCGGACAGGCGTTTCGGGCTGGGGGATACATTAAAAACCCTGTTCAGCCTTTTATATTCTCCCGAGATACATAAAAATTCCGGTGTTTCGGCAAAGGCAGAGGCAGCGCAGCGTCCGGTTACAGAAGCTCTCTTTAAAAGTGACGCTTTTCCAAAGCTAAAAGCGGTATGTGAAAACAGCGAGCTTGCGGCGTTCAGCGCGGTATCTTCTCTCGCTGAGGGCATAGAGCAGTTGACACAGTCGCCGGAGATCAGAAAGACGGCGGGGACGGCTGAGATAATTTCTATGCTTAAATCCCAGACGCAAAGGCTGACAGCAAAGGCGGACAGTGAGAAAAATCCGGACAAAAGGCTGTTTCTGATAAACCGCATTTTTAAAAAGCAGAGGCAGATAAAAGACCTTGAGGGGAAACTGAAAGAGCAGGGCATAATGTCTGCTCAGACGGTCTCGGAAAATATAAACCGTGCGGCTGAAAAAGCGCTTGACGCGGCAAACAAAACGCTGTCTGTTCTGCGCGCTTTCGGAGACGCGGAAGCCGGAGGCAGGGCGAACGAAGCGAACAGGGAGCTGCTTGAGAGGGTAAGAAGAAACGAGACCTTAAAGCACGACGCGAGTTGTGCGATACTGCTGCGCTGTCTTAAAAGAAACGGCAGGCAAAGACCGATTTGTCGTTACAGGTGTCCGGTGGGCAGAATCTGTCAAAAGAGCGGCAAACCGCGGGGCGCTGGAAGTACAAGCCTCTGACCCGAAGAAAAAGCTCATTTTGAACAACGACAACGAGGAAGACCGACAGCTTTTTGAAAATTGCCAGATGAAAGGAAAACGGGTTTGCAATCCCATCATCGACTGGACGGATCGGGATGTGTGGGATTACCTTACCGATCAAAAGGTTGAGACGAACCCGCTTTACAACGAGGGCTTCTGCCGTGTTGGCTGCATCGGATGTCCAATGGCTGGGAAAGCCCGTTACGCAGAGTTTTCCCGATATCCGGGTTTTCAGCGAAATTACATCCGAACGTTTGACCGGATGCTTGAAGCACGAAAAGCCCGCGGGAAGGCCAATGACCAGCGCTGGGGAACCGGCGAAGATGTCTTTCACTGGTGGATGGAGGACGGCGTTCTTCCGGGACAAGTAAACATTTGGGAGGACTACGAAAATGCGATTGATTGACGCTGACGCTCTGCTTGCCGAATATGACCGGCAGCATGAAGGAGAGCCGGGGAAAGCCCGAAAGCTGATAGAGGACGCGCCCACCGTTGCCGCTGTTCCCGTGTCCAAAATCCTCGCCTTGCGCGACGCTCTCTACGAATCCGATGCTGTCACAATGCGCGGACTGCGCAATCTCAATATGCTGATTGCCAAATACGAAGGAGGGAAAACCGATGCGCTTGATTGACGCAGAAAGCTCGCAGAACAGAATATACGTTTCCGATCTGGTAATCGAAGAAATGAAAAAGATTCCGACGGTCGATATTGACCGCCCCACCCGCAGCCAGTTTAAGAGAATGGCGGTGCAGCTGGGGTATGAAAAGGTTGTGCATTGCAAGGACTGCCGACTTGGAGAGCCGGACATGTATCTCAACGGCGGCGAGGACAAGGTCTGGTGTAACTACTACGACTGCCCAAAGACCGCCGCCGGGTTTTGCGAGAAAGGAAAAAGGAAAAACGATTTTGTTGACGATAACAAAATCGGAGAAAGGAGAACCGATGAGAATGAACCGCTGGGAACATGACGTGTTTCTGGAAATAGCGCCGCGCCTTTGCTGGGACTGCGAGGACGATTGCCCCGGGGAGCTGAGCTGCGCCAAACTCGCCGAGCATATTGTCGAGGAAAAGGAGGCCGCACGCGATGAGCAGTAAATCCAAACGCAAGCCGAAAGACATCTCCATGCACAAGGCCGTGTCCATTGCCATGACGATCTTCGTCTGGGCATGGATGTCCTGCTTTAATCCTACGCAGGAGGACGTGAACCGCATGTCGGACGAGGTGCGCAACATCCGCGAGAGCGTGAACAGCAAGAACCTCAACATCTGGGAAGTCAGAGACGCCATCAAGGACGAATTCGGGTGGGAGATATGACAAACTGCCCGAACTGCGGAGCGCCGATAACCGGGAGCGTGTGCGAGTATTGCGGAACAAGACACGGGATTAGTGTCTTCGTTTCCGCGTCGCCCCCGCCGCAGATGCTCTGCGATACGCTCTTGCTTTCACGTCAAATGCAGCAATGCAGCAGTACGGAATTTGAAAATCTGCAAACGAGGCTCGCAAGAGAGGCCGCGAACGCTTCGGAAATCCGCGCTTATAAATTCACACGATAAAAAGAAAAACGCGGCACAGCGCGTTTAACATTGAATGACGAGGTGAGAAAGTGAACGAACTCTGGAAAATGAAATGCAAGGCCGACCTCTTCAACCTGCGGAAAAACGAGGCGGCGATCCTGTCCATACCGAAGGAGATCGACATGGAGCGCGACCGCATGACATCCATCAAGAGCGCATCCACGGGAACGGCCCCTGTGCAGGGCGGCGGCACATCGTACGAGGAAAGAATGAACAACAGCATTTGCCTGATCGATCTATTGTCCGACAATCTCCGCATTGCAGAATCGGAGGTGCGGCTGACGAAAAAAGCCCTCGCAACGCTGACAGACGAGGAACGGCGAATCCTTGAAGTGCTGTACATCGACAAGCAGAGGGACGGCGTTGACCGGCTGAGCAATGAGTTGGGCTGCGATGAGCGCACGGTATGGCGCAAGGCAACACGAGCGCTTGAGGGGTACAATATTGCACGGCACGGAGGAAGGTAAATTGTCAGTATTCTGTCAGTGACATTCCGGAAAACCCGTGATATAATGTTAATAAGCAAAGCCACGCAGAGACGCCGGACGATCACCGAGCGCCAAAGCGTGGCTTTTTGTTTTGGGCGAAGCCGAAAGGCGGGAAAGCCGCACGCAGCGGAGGGGGCGGCGGAGATGGAAGTAGTCACACTGCGGCTGGACGAGATAAAGCCGTATGCCAACAACACAAAAGAGCATCCACAAGAGCAAATCGACAAGATCAAGGAATCCATCGCTCGGTATGGGATGAACGACCCTATCGCTGTATGGGGCAAGTCCAACACCATTGTAGAGGGGCACGGACGCTTTGAGGCTCTGCGGCAGATGGGTATAAAAGAAGCGCCGTGCATACGGCTCGACCATCTGACGGACAAGCAGCGCCGGGAGTACACCATCGCGCACAACAAGACAACGATGGACAGCGGATTTGATAAGGATATGTTGTCCTTGGAGCTTCCCGACCTCGATCTCGGCTTTCTTGGTTATGTAGACGAGCCGGAAGAAGAGGACGACGGATATTACGGCGACGAGCGCGAAAAGACATACAGCAAAATGAACCTCCGCGATTATGACGCGGAACGCGCCGCCGGTAAATGGGATATGCCGATATTGAAAGCAACAGACCATATACCAGAAGATTTGATCTCATTCAACTATATGCTCACAAGCAAGGAATACGGCAAGGGCATACATTTCTATATCGACGATTACCAATTTGAAAGAGTGTGGACAACGCCGGACAAGTACATTGATAAGCTCGGTATGTTCGATTGCGTTCTTACACCGGACTTTTCGCTTTATCTGGATATGCCGCTTGCGATGCAGATATGGAACGTATATCGATCCCGGCTGATCGGGCAGATCATGCAGGACGCGGGGATAACAGTAATACCAACGTTGCAATGGGAGGATGAGCGGAGCTTTGATTTCTGTTTTGATGGAATAGAGCCGGACGGTGTAGTTTCTGTGAGCACGATAGGCGTAAAGCGCGATAAAAACGCTGGTGGTATATGGTTTGCCGGTATGGACGAAGCAATAAAGAGGTTAAGACCGTCGCACGTCGTGTGTTACGGCGGCGATATTGGATATAAATTCCCGTGTAGTGTGAGTTACATTGCGAACCATAACACGGAGAGATTCGGAGGGAAAAGCTGATGGGCGGACGTGGAGCAAGCAGCGGCGTATCAAAAGGTGCGCCAAGCCTTGATAACAACCTTATACGCAGGGCGAACGCCGCAAGTTTCGCAGTAGACGCCGGAGACGCAACAAAGCGAGAATACACGCGGAATGTTGAGACAATAAAAGGGCTTGGGTTTGACGATACCGAAACAAAAGCAGCGTATAAAGAGCTTCACCGTCTTACAACCGAACAGCTTAGGGCAGAATCGCAGAGTGTTAGCCCTTATACTTCTGGTGTAGCGCGATTCAATCGCACACAAGTGCAGAAAAACGCGCAGAAAGCCGTTGACAAACGTGCGGCTGTCAATTCTTACATGAACGGCTTGAAAGACAAGGCAAAAAAAGCACAGAAGCAGAAAGAAACAAATACGCTTTCCTCGGCGCTCAAAAGCGCGATGAGCAACGGAAAGCTCGAAGTAACAGTGAACGGCAAGACGTATTACCGCACGCGTAAAAACTCCGCAACATGGAGAGTTAGATAATGGGCAGCAGAGGTGCAGCAAGCGGGATTTCTCCAAAGCGCGATAAAGTAGAATACACACCGTATAAATACGGACAAATCACCCGAAAAGAAGCGGGGACGATTTATAAAGCGATAAAAGACGGGGAGATAACAGCAAAGCCGGAAACGACGAAAGCGCTTTACAGTGCCACCGACGCTTACATTCGTTATGCCGATTCC
>USHL01000021.1 GCA_900554525.1 uncultured Oscillospiraceae bacterium
GAAACCCTGAAAAACGAGCTGATCGCCGGCTAAACAGTGCATGCCTACCTCTTCACGGGCACCCGCGGCACCGGCAAGACAAGCTGCGCCAAAATACTGGCAGCGGCGGTCAACTGCCTTGACCCGCAAAACGGCGACCCCTGCGGGAAATGCGAAAGCTGTGTCCGCATAGCGGAGGGTGAAAACACCGATATAGTCGAAATCGACGCGGCTTCAAACAACTCGGTCGATTCGGTGCGTGAGCTGCGCGACCAGGTAAATTTCGCCCCCTCAAATTCAAAATACCGCGTCTACATCATAGACGAAGTCCATATGCTTACCGCCAGCGCCTTCAACGCGCTCCTGAAAACCCTTGAGGAGCCTCCCGCCCATGTCGTTTTCATATTGGCGACCACCGAGGTGCACAAGCTGCCTGCAACCATACTTTCCCGCTGTCAGCGGTTCGACTTCCGCCGTATAGAGCCGGAAAAAATCTGCGGCAGGCTGCGCCACATCGCCGAAAAAGAGGGCTTTACCGTAACCGACGGCGCGGCCTCGCTGATTGCGGCGGCGGCCGACGGCGGCATGCGCGACGCGCTTTCCATACTTGACCTGTGCGCGTCCCACACAAAAAATATAGATGAGGAAACCGTTGAAAATGTCTGCGGAATGGCGGGGAGCGAATACCTGTTCTCGCTTGCCGACGCGCTGAAAGCGCATAATACCGAAGCGGCGCTTACCCTCATCGACCGCCTGCACTCCGATTCGGTGGATATGCAGCGCCTGCTTTCGGAGCTCATCGGCCATTACCGCGACCTGATGATAGTAAAAACCGTAAAAAATGCCCCGCCGGTAGTCTGTTCCGCCTCAAAGCTCGAACGTCTCAAAAATCAGTGCGCGGATTACGGCGTTAAAGATATTATGCACACTTTATCCCTGCTTCAAACCTCGGCGGCCGCAATGCAGTCAGGAAACCGCAGATGCGAAATGGAAATGGCGGCAATGAAAATCTGCAATCCCGCCCTTTCGGCCGACGCCGCCTCGCTCGAGCGGCGGATATCGGCGCTCGAAAATAAACTGAACAGCCTCGGCAATCTGCCCGCCGGCGCGACCGAAACAGAAAACAGCGCAATGAAAGCCGCCCCGGAGAACCGTGCCGCGGCGCCTGCCGGCAAAAGCGCCGTTGATTCGGCCCGCTCAGGCAAAACCGCAGATGACGAAGCTATACCCCTGCCCGAAGCTCCGGACGAGCCTCCCGGCGACCCGGCGGAGCTTTACAGCGACGCGGAACCTTCACCGACCGATGCCGTCGGTATGCCGTCTTCGTCCCCGCAGGGCAACGAAACAGCGGCGGAGGACAAGCCGGCAGAAAATAAAACGGATTTCTCCGCCCGACCGGCTCAGGCTCCCGCCACGGCAGAGACTAAGGTTCCCGACGCCGACTGGCTGGAGATAATCCGTCTCTTAAAATCCGCCTGCCCGCTGATTGCCGGCGTGCTTCAGGACTCGTCGGGCTATATAAAAGGCGGATATCTGCTGATAGACGCGCCCAACAGCCAATTCCGCTCACTGATAAACAGCGGCAACGCACAGTACCGCGACAGCATCCGCAGAGCGGCGCACACCGTTCTCGGGCAGGTCTATAAGCTGGGCCCTTACACAAAGCCCGAAAAAACCGAAGGCGAAGATCCGCTTGCCGCCATAGCGCGGCGGCTCAAAAATTTCGAGTTGAATTAAAGGAGTAAATGAAATGAAAGTAAGAATCCCCAATTCCGGCGGACCGGGAAACGTAAACCAGATGCTCAAGCAGGCCCAGAAAATGCAGGAGGAGATGGCCGCCCTGCAGGAGGACCTCGAACAGCGCGAATACACCGCCTCGTCGGGCGGCGGATTGATTGAGGTCACGGTAGACGGCAAGCACACCGTAAAAAGCCTTAAAATAAAGCCCGAGGCGATCGACCCCGAAGACCCCGAAATGCTCGAGGACCTCATCACCGTCGCGGTAAACGAGGCTGTCGGCAGTGCCGTCAGGGATTCCGAGGAAAAAATGGGCGCCATAACCGGCGGGCTTAATATGCCGGGTCTCTTTTAAAAATGGCTAATAATATCGTTTCCTTAAACGAGCTGGTCTCGCAGTTCGAGCGGCTCCCGGGCATCGGCAAAAAAACGGCGCAGCGGCTTGCGTTCCATATATTGGAGCAGCCGCCCGAGCGCGCCGAAAAGTTCGCAGAGGCGCTCGTAAACGCCCGCCGCAAAATCCACTTCTGCAAAACCTGTCAGGGCTTTACCGACCTTGAGGAATGCGAAATCTGCTCCGACCCGCGCCGCGACCGCACCGTCATCTGCGTAGTAGCCGAGCCCAAGGACGTTATGGCATTTGAGCGCACGCGCGAATATTCCGGGCTTTACCACGTTCTGCACGGTGTGATTTCGCCGATGGACGGCATAACCCCCGACCAGCTGCGCATAAAGGAGCTTATGGCGCGTCTCGGCTCAGGAGAGGTTTCCGAAATAATAATGGCGACCAATCCGACGGTAGAGGGGGAAGCGACCGCCAGCTATCTTTCCCGCCTTATAAAGCCGATGGGCATAAAGGTCACCCGCCTCGCCTACGGCATACCGGTGGGCGGCGATCTGGAATACGCCGACGAATACACGCTGGCACGCGCCCTTGAAGGGAGAAACGAAATATGATCACCAAGGAAAAGATCGACCGCATAAACTTTCTTGCCCGCAAGCAAAAGGCGGAGGGACTCACCGACTGCGAAAAGCAGGAGCAGTATGTCCTGCGCCGCGAATATATAGAAGCATATAAGCAAAGCCTCGTTTCCCAGCTTGAAAACACTTATATACTGGAAAAGGACGGCACTAAAAGAAAGGTGAAACGCCGCGATGAAACTTCTGCTGACTGACTGCGCCACATTGCAGTCCAACGGGGATATCTCCCTCAATCTCTTCAAAAAATTCGGCGAAACCGCCGAATACGAAAACATCAGCCGCTCAAGACTTATTGAAGAAGCGGCCGACGCCGATATAATCCTCTGCAATAAAACCGTTATAGACAAGCCCGTGCTTGAAGCCGCGAAGAAGCTGAAGCTCATCTGCCTTTTCGCCACCGGCTACAACAATATCGACTGCGAAACGGCGCGTGAGCGCGGCGTTACTGTCTGCAACGCAGGCAGCTACTCGACCGACGCGGTGGTTCAGCAGGTCATCGGCTATATACTTACATGGTACACAAGAATACCGCAGTATAATTCGTTTGTAAAAAACGGCGGCTGGATAAATTCCTCGGTCTTCTCTCCGCTGGTCTACAATTCGGATGAGGTGGCAGGCAAGACCATTGGCATCGTCGGCTACGGAAATATAGGCAAAGCGGTCGAAAAGGCGGTGCTGGCACTTAATATGAAGGTGCTTGTAAACACCCGCTCCGCCCCGTCGGACGACCCCAAATTCGTCAGCCTTGAAAAGCTGCTCAAAAGCTCGGATATCATCACCCTGCACTGCCCGCTTAATGAGGAAAGCATAAACATGATGAACGCCGAAACCTTCCGTCTCTGCAAGGACGGCGCCTTCTTCATCAATACCTCGCGCGGCGGCGCGGTAGACGAAGCGGCATTGGCGGCGGCGCTGAAAAGCGGCAAGCTTGCCGGCGCGGCGGTCGACGTTCTGACCGAGGAGCCCATGTCCAAGGACTGCCCGCTCAAAGACGCGCCCAATCTTGTCATCACTCCGCATACCGCATGGGCGCCCCTCACAACCCGCAAAAGGCTGGTTCAAATAGTCAGCGACAATATCGAAGCCTTCCTGAACGGCACGCCCGAAAACCGTGTGGTATAAAAGCAACGGCACAGCTTATCGCTGTGCCGTTTTTGTTATTCTGTTACGGTTTTACCATCGCCCGAAATATCGCTTGAAGAAATATCCGAATTTTCTTCCGAACTGCCGGAACTGCTTGAACTGCCCGAATTATCCGAACTTCCGGAGCTTTCTCCGCTTGAAGAGCTTCCCGAGCTGTCAGCCCCCGAACCGGGCTCGGAGGTTACAGGCGGCTCGGGCGGCTTGCGGGTAAGCACGATCTCAACGCGGTTCAGGCTGTTATTCACTGTAGTAAGCGAAATATCGCGGCTGCCCGAAGTCACCGTATAGCCCGACGGCAGGGTAAAGCTCAGCGTATAATCGCCGTAAACAAGCCCCTCGCGCGAAAGCTTTCCCGCGCCGTCGGTCGCGCCCAGATTAACCGTTCCGCCGCTTTTCCTGTTTTTAAGCACCAGCGGCACCCCCGCCACGGGAGCGCCCGCGTCGTCGGTAATGCTGACCTCAAGGCAGGCCGCCATACGGATATTATGCGGCGTCGCGATGACCGCCAGCGGCCACTGCGGGTCGTGACCGAAATTCATTCTCTCAACGGCGCAGAACTCCGGACCGTTTTTGTTGCCGACGTGGAAAATCCAGTTATACCCGTTTTTATAGCCCGCGAATACCCCTTTGAAATCCACTGCTTCGCGGCCTTATACCACGAATCGGCAAGCGTCGGGCGCTCGGGCCTCGGCAGAGACGAGGTGTCTATCCCCGCGACATTGGGCAGATAGTTGAAATACACATAGGTGACATACGAAGCGCAGACCAGTCCGCCTCGCTCAAACCGCTTTATGTCGGGATTGCCGTTCAGCGTTTCATAGCCGGTATTCCCGCCGCCGTAGCTGATTTTGGAAAGCCAGCCTCGCGCCGGCTTGGAGGCGGAAAGCGCGTACTTCCACATCATCCCGTCTGAGCGGTGCTTTTTTATATTGTAGCCGGTATAAATAAGGGCGTCAAGAAAGACGTTATTGTCTATATCGGTATTGGTATTGTACTTATAATCGCCGTTTGCGGAAGGCTTGTTTACAGCCGGCGGCGCAGGCTCTTTCACATTGTTCTGCGGTTTTTTCACAGGCGCCCGGCTCACCGTTTCCGAAGAGGACGGTGCCTCGCTGACCGACGGCGTCTCGGAATATACCTCCTCCGGCTGTACCTGCGACGAAGCCTCCGGCTCGGCCGCGGTACTGCTCACCGGCTGCTCCGGCTCATTTTTTCCGCCTGCGAAAAACACGGTGACAGCCGTTATCGCCAGTATCAGCGCAAGCGAAGCGGCGGCAGAAGGCAGCCTGTGCCGCATAATAAATTTCCACGCATCCGAAAACCGCTCGGTTAAAACAGCCCTGATATTTTTCATATTTTATACTAACTCTCCTATACAGTAATCCCTTTCGGCAGCGGTAATTTTTACCCGCAGCAGCTTTCCCGGTACCGCTCCCGAGTCCTTCACCCGCACGCGCACATAATTCGCGGCGTACCCTTCGGCGTATTCCTCTCCGGCGCCTTCAAACAAAACAGAAAGCATCCGTCCTGTCTGCGCCTTTAAAAACGCGGAGCGCGACATGTCGGTCACCTCAGAAATAAGGCGGCTGCGGCGCGCCTTTTCGGCGGCGCTCACCTGCCCCGGCAAAGCGGCGGCCACCGTGCCCGCGCGGCGTGAATAAGCGAAGATATGCGCCGAGGAAAAGCCTGTCCTCCTCACAAATTCAAGGCTTTCAAGAAACTCCCCCTCGTCCTCACCGGGGAATCCGACCATAATGTCGGTGGTAACAGCGGCGTTTTCAAAGTCCCTGCGTATGCGTGAAACAAGGTCCGCGTAAAACGCGCCGTCATAACGGCGGTTCATTCTTTTAAGGGTGGCGTCACATCCTGACTGGAGCGAAAGATGGAACTGCTCGCAGAATTTCTGGTTTGCGGCAAAGCGGCGGAGCATACCGTCGCTTATGTGGTCAGGCTCAAGCGAGCCGAGACGCACCCGCTTTATCCCGTCTGGAGACGAGGCGGCGTCGACCGCGTCGCAAAGATTGTGTTCGGTTCCCCTGCCGTAGGCGGAAAGATTTATGCCGACCAGCACTATTTCCGAAAATCCGGCCCTTGCCAGCGTCTCGGCCTCTGTCTTTATTTCTTCTATCGGCCTTGAGCGCACAAAACCGCGCGCGGCGGGTATGGTGCAGTAGGTGCAGTACCGCTCGCAGCCGTCCTCGATTTTGACATAAGCGCGGGTGCGCCCCGCAAAGCTTTTAACACAAGGGGTATTAAAGCCCTCCTCCCGCGTGTGGGGAGCTACGGCGAATATCTTTTGGCCGGTTTCAAGAAATTTTTCGGTGTATTCGGCAATTTTTATATGGTCGGTATTCCCGAGCGTAACGTCGGCGCCAAGCTCACCCGCCTTTTCGGGAAAGGCCTGCGGCATACAGCCGGCAAGCACTACCGCCGCGTTCGGGTGAGAGCGGCGTATGCGGTGAAAAAGCTGACGGGTTTTGCGGTCGCTTTCGGCAGTGACGGTGCAGGAATTTATCACCGCCGCGTCGAAATCCCCGTCCTCACCGCAAAGCGTGTGCCCGCGCGACGCAAAGCTTTCGCGCATGACCTCGGTCTCGTACTGATTCACCTTGCAGCCGAGGGTATAAAAAGCGATCTTCATAGTATACTCCTTTTGCAAACGGTAAATCTATTATAAACGCCCCGCGAAAAATTTTCAACTTAAATATTGAATTTGCGGCGGCTGTATGCTAATATAGTGACGGAAACGGAAAGTTGCCCGTGCGCCGCGGCGGGTCGGGTTTCCTCACTGAATTTATGCGGCGGAATGGAGAATTGCTATGAAATATCTGTGCCCCTGCGGCTACGAGTATGACCCGGAGGTCGGCGATCCCGATAACGGCATCGCTCCCGGCACCGCCTGGGAGGACCTGCCCGAGGATTGGGTCTGCCCCATCTGCGGACTCGGAAAAGACGCATTTGAAGCCGAATAAGCCGTAAGCCGCCGTATATTAATACGGCGGCTTGTTTTTCGCAAAGCAATTATTTTGAAATCAAGTATCTGCAGGCCCGATAGATTCAAATATTTCCTTAAAATCCGAATCATTCATTACATTTTCAATATTATCTTTGTTGCGCGCAACCGTTACTTCAAATACGAAATATCTGTATTCGTCGTCGAGAAGCAGACAGATTTCAAAATACTGATACCTGTTTTCTTCAAATATCTGGCAATAGCCTTTTAAACCGTTGCAACTTATCGGCTGCAGCGGTTTTACAATTCTCATCTCGCCGGCTGTCTCCGCCTCCATAATTTCAAGAAGTGTATCCGCCGTATATTCTTCTCTTCTCAACGATACGCTGTAATTCCGATTCGGCGCGTACAAAAACAACTCTTCATCATAAACTTCTTCGGGATTCATTGAAAAATAAAATCCATCCGGCACCTTAAACTCAGCGTTTCCGATTTGAAATTTTCCGTTTTTATATAAAAACATTTTTAACTACCTTCCTCTCCTGTTTTTCTTTTCTATGTACTGATAAAAAATTCTATCATCGCCACGACTTTTTTCCGCTCCTCTGCCGGCAGCTTTTTGATTTCCTCGGAAAGCTGTGACACACGCGCGTCAGACGGATATTTCAAAACGCTGTTGAACACCTCGTCGGAGGATATTTCCAGCGCGTCAAACAAGGCAATCAGCTTGTCGTACCGCGGAAAGGTAACTCCCCTTTCGACCGACGAAATATAATTCACCGTAAGCCCGGTAATTTCAGCAAGCTGTTCCTGAGTCAGATTTTTTCTTTCGCGGCATTTTTTAAAGCTTTCTCCGAATCTTTTATCGGTCAACTGTGTTCACATCCTTTAATACCTATTATATTGCTTAAAGGAATATATTAACAGACACGTTAACCCACAGTTGTAACCCTTAACGTATGATTTTTTAAAAAAGTACGGCTGATGAGATGATTTTCATCAGCCGTATTTGAATTAATCCAAATCCTTTCCGCAGCAGCGTTTATATTTCTTGCCGCTCCCGCAGGGGCAGGGCGCGTTCCTGCTTACAACCCCCTTGCCTCTGACCGTCTGCGGCTTGTCGCCAGCGGAGGTCTCCTCAGCGACCTTTTCGCGCTTAACCTCCTCGTTGCGGCGCACACGCACCGTCATCACAAGCTTTGCGGTCTGCTCGCGTATGGTGTTGGTCATCGCCTCGAACATATCGTAGCTGTCGTTGCGGTATTCGACCACCGGGTTATGCTGGCCGTAGGCGCGCAGGCCTATTCCCTGTCTGAGCTGATCCATCGCGTCTATGTGATCCATCCAGTTGGTATCAACGCTGCGCAGCAGCATTACACGCTCGATTTCCCGCATTATGTCGCTGCCGAATTCCTCCTCGCGCTTTTCGTATATAGCGTGCGCGCGCTCCTTAAGGGTATCCGCAATCTCCTCGCGGGTTATGCTGCCAAGCTCCTCCGGCGAAAAATGCAGGTCCTCGGGCGTGGTTATCCAGCCGAGGAAGTACTCCCGCATTCCCGTAAGATCCCAGTTGTCATGCACCGCGTCGTCTGCGAGATAGATTTTAGCATACTCGTCTACCGTCTCGTCGATCATACGCAGTACGGTGTCCTTGAGATTCTCGCCGTCAAGCACCTTGTTGCGCTGGGTGTAAATCAGCTCGCGCTGCTTGTTCATGACGTCGTCATACTGAAGCACGTTCTTGCGTATGGCGAAGTTCATGCCCTCCTTCTTCTTCTGCGCGCCCTCAATGGTGCGGGAGAGCATACCGCTTTCGAGCGGGACATTTTCCTCGACCTTCAGCGTCTCCATTATGTTGGAAATCCGCTCGCCGCCGAACAGGCGCATAAGGTCGTCCTCCAGCGATACGAAGAACTGTGTTTCGCCGGGGTCACCCTGACGTCCTGAACGTCCGCGGAGCTGGTTGTCGATACGCCTTGAATCATGCCTTTCCGTGCCGATTATCGAAAGACCGCCCGCCTTTCTTACCTCCTCGGCCTCGGGGGCTATCTCGGCCTTGTATTTATCGTAGTATTCCTTATATTTTTCCCTTGCCGCAATAATGTCCGGGTCCTCGGTTTCGGCAAAGCCGGTCGCCTCGACTATCATGTCCTCGCTCAATCCGTCGTGTCTGAGCGCCGCCTTGGCAAGATATTCAGCGTTGCCTCCGAGCATAATATCGGTACCGCGGCCGGCCATATTGGTGGCAATGGTAACCGCTCCGAGCTTGCCCGCCTGCGCGATTATCTCGGCCTCCTTCTCATGGTGCTTGGCATTCAGGACGTTGTGCTTTACGCCCCTGCGCTTGAGCATACCCGAAAGCAGCTCGGATTTTTCAATGGTCACGGTGCCGACCAGCACCGGCTGACCCTTTTGGTTGCATTTGATTATCTTATCGATGACCGCCTCAAACTTGGCCTTTTCGGTCTTGTAGACCACATCGTTGAGGTCGGTTCGTATCACCGGCTTATTTGTCGGGATTTCGATAACATCGAGCTTGTAAATCTCCTGGAACTCGGCCTCCTCGGTCATCGCCGTACCGGTCATGCCCGAAAGCTTGCCGTAAAGACGGAAGAAGTTCTGGAAGGTGATGGTCGCCAGCGTCTTGGACTCGCGCGCCACCTTGACTCCCTCTTTCGCTTCTATCGCCTGATGAAGGCCCTCATTGTAGCGCCTGCCGTACATAAGGCGGCCGGTGAACTCATCGACTATAATAACCTCGCCGTCCTTGACAACATAGTCTACGTCCCGCTTCATCACGCCGTTTGCGCGTATCGCCTGATTGATATGGTGGGCAATGGCGATGTTTTCGGTATCGTTGAGGTTTTCAATATTGAAATATTCCTCCGCTTTTTTGACGCCCGAGGCGGTAAGGGTGGCGGTGTGCGCCTTTTCATCCACCACGTAATCGCCGTCGTAGTTGGTCTCCTCGTCGCTGGCCTTATCGTCCATCTCCTTGACCTTAACCATTTTCAGGCTCTTGGCAAAGCGGTCGGCAGATGTGTAAAGGTCGGTTGATTTATCGCTCTGGCCCGAGATTATAAGCGGTGTCCTCGCCTCGTCTATAAGTATCGAGTCGACCTCGTCGACGATAGCGAAGTTATGCCCGCGCTGGACCTTCTGCTCCTTATAAATCACCATGTTGTCGCGCAGATAGTCGAAGCCCAGCTCGTTGTTGGTGCAGTAGGTAATGTCCGCGTTATAAGCGGCGGTTTTCTGATCGTGGTCCATGCCGTGGACTATAAGACCCACCGTCAGCCCCATAAAACGGTAAAGCTTGCCCATCCATTCCGAGTCGCGCTTGGCAAGGTAATCGTTGACCGTAACGATATGCACTCCCTTGCCCGAAAGAGCATTGAGATAAGCGGGCAGAGTCGCCACCAGCGTTTTACCCTCGCCGGTCTTCATCTCGGCGATACGCCCCTGGTGAAGTATGATACCGCCTATGATCTGCACCGGAAAATGCCGCATGCCGAGCACGCGGTCGGCCGCCTCACGGCAGGCGGCAAACGCCTCGGGGAGTATGTCGTCCAGAGTCTCCCCCGCCGCGAGCCGGTCTTTAAACTCGGCCGTCTTGCCCCGCAGCTCGTCGTCCGAAAGGGCGCGGTATTCCTCCTCCAAATCCAGAACCCTTGTCTGGAGCGGTTTTATACGCTTGATTTCCTTTTCGCTGTAATTGCCGAAAATAGCCTTTAATAAACCCATGTTAAAACCTCGTTATTTAAAAATAATTTTGTCACCCTCGCGGTAAAGCCCCGAAGTGAGGGTTATTTCACCGCCGCGGCCGATAAACACCGCCTCGGCGTCGGTTTTTTCCTCTATCAGCTTTTTGCCGTCCTCCGTTCCCAAAAGCAGGCAGACGGTCGAAAGCGCGTCGCAGTCTGTGGAGCTTTCGCCGAATACAGTCACCGACGCCAACTCATTTTCCACCCCGTACCCGGTATCAGGGTCAAGCACGTGGTGGTAAAGCTTACCGTCCTTTTCCGTATACCTCTGGTAGATCCCGGAGGTAACGGCGCTTATGTCCTCGATCTCCGCCGTCAGTAAAACGGTATCTGAAAACGGTTTTTGTATGCCTACCGTTTTTTTGCCGATAACCGCGACATTGCCGCCTAAGTTTATAACGGCGTCGTCTGTACCGTTTTCTTTAAAATACTCGGTAAGACGGTCGGCGATGTACCCTTTTGCGATACCGCCGAGATCGAGCTTCTTGCCGTGCGTCGAAATTTCGTCCCCTTTTATTTCAACGCTCCCGTAATCCACGCTGCGCAGCGCCGCCGAGATTTCATCCTTAGAGGGCACCGTGCCGTTTTTAAAATCCCACAGCGGCGTAACCGACCCCATCGTGATGTCGAATTTGCCGCGCGACAGCCCGCCGTAGTAAAGCCCGCGTTCTACGACCCTGAGCGTATGCGGCGAGACCCTTACAAACCCGTCGGTACTGTTTATACGGTAAACGTCGCTTTCCTCGTCGGTGCGTGACAGCAGGGCGCCCAGTTCTTCACACAGCGCAAAGGCACCGTTAAGCGTTCGGTCGTCGCAGTCGGCGTCGACCTTTACCACGGTGTCAAGTAAAAAACGCGTCTGTGAATTGAGTTCTCCCCCGCAGCCGCAGAGCAGCAGCAGGACAAGGGTTATCGGCAGGGTCAGTTTTTTTTTCATGCCTTTTATTATACAATGACTTTCATTTTTTGTAAAGGTATGTTAAAATTAAATATGTATTTTTTTCAGGCAAAGGAGGGCGCGGCGGTGAAAAAAGGTGATTTCGCCGTAATTTTCATCATTCTGGCGGCAGCCGTTCTCTCGGCGGCGCTTCTTCTGCCCGAAAAAGGCGGGGACACGGTGGTCGTGTCGGAGAATAACGAGGTCGTTTTTGAAGGCTCGCTGTTTGAGAACCGCACAATCGAGCTTTCGGGCAACACGGTCGAAATCTCGGGCGGCGAGGTTCGGGTGACCGGCGCCGACTGTAAAAATCAGATCTGTGTGAATCACGCCCCGATTTCAAAAAAGGGCGAGACAATAGTCTGCCTGCCCAACCGCGTCATTGCGGAAATAAGGTGACCGGTATGGCAAAAAAGCTTTCGCTCTATTCTCTGCTTACGGCTCTGTGCCTTATTTTCGGCTATATTGAAAGCCTGCTGCCCCTTTCGTTTATCGCGCCGGGAATCAAGTTAGGGCTGGCAAATTCGGTTTCAATGCTGCTTGTTTTCCGTGACGATATAAAGGGCGCATTTGCCGTAAATACCGCGCGGATTCTGCTTTCGGCGCTGCTTTTCTCTTCGCCTTTTGCGCTGTTTTTTTCCCTTTCGGCGGGCATAATATCCCTGACGGCGGCGGTTTTTGTTAAAAAAATCCACTGTATTTCTCCCGTCGGCGTCTCGGCGGCGGCCGCGGCAGTGCACAACACCGTACAGCTTACGGCGGCAAGCATTCTGTTCGGGGCGGGGGTCTGGTATTATCTGCCGCTGCTGCTTGCCGCGGCGGCGGTCACGCTCGGCGAGGTACTTTTGAGGCGCGTCTGTCCCGGCGACCTGGGCGCAGTGCTGGACAAACTGCGGCAGGCCGGCTGCACGGTGGAGATAGAAGCGGAAACGATCTTTCTGCGCGCCCGGACGTTCAAGCCCTTTGAAGTCTCCACGCAGCCCTTTCCCGGCTTTCCCACCGATCTGCAGGCGCAGTTCATGGCGCTCGCCTGCGCCGCGGAGGG
>USHL01000022.1 GCA_900554525.1 uncultured Oscillospiraceae bacterium
TCGGAAGATGCGTTAAAAAAACAACTTGCATCGAAAAAAGCCCTTCCGGTTTATATTATTTTCGGCAGCGACGGATATCTGAAAAGCAGATATGTTGAGAAGCTGTCGGCCTTGGCAGCTGATAAAGACGATTTTTTTAATTATCAGAGATTCGAGGCCGAATGCGATTTACAGGAGGTTTATGATGCCTGCGTGCAGCTGCCGGTAATGGCGGATAAAAAATGTGTGATTTTACGCGATTATGATTTTGAACATTGTTCAAAATCGGATTTTGACAGGCTCTGCCGCCTTTTGGAGGAGGCTGAGGAGACTGCGGTGCTGATACTGTGGTTTGACAGTACCGAGATAGTGCCGAAAAAAAACACAAAATTCAAAAAATTAGTATTGTCTGCGGAAAAGTGCGGAGGCATGGCGGTCGAACTTGAGCACCGCAAAACGCCGGAGCTTGTTAAAATGCTTATCGACGGCGCGGCAAAGCGGGACTGCAAACTGGATTCGGCGGCGGCTCGATATCTGGTAGAAACGGCGGGAGAAGATATATGCACTTTAAAAAATGAGCTTGATAAGCTTTGCTTTTATTCCGGCGGCGGAGTTATAACTAAGGCGCAGGTGGATTTTGTCTGTACCAAAACGGTAGAAACTTCTGTTTATAATCTTTCAAGGCAGATAATTTCGCTTGACAGTTCCGCTGCTATGCAAACGCTGGACGAGCTGTTTTATATGCATACCGAGCCGATGGTGATACTTTATACGGTATCCTCTGTTTTTGTGGATATTTACCGCGTTTATCTCTGCCGAAAAAAGGGAATGCCGATTTCCGGGGCTGCATCTGTTTACGGTTATAAGGGGCGGGAGTTTGTGCTGGAGCGGGCGGCGCAGAATCTTTCAAAGCTGGACCGCAAAAGAATAAATCTCTGCTTCGGCGCGCTTTTGGATGCCGATCGGAGGCTCAAGTCCTTCGGCACAGAGCCGCGGACTGTTCTGGAGCAGCTGATAATCAGGCTGATATATATAATTGCAAAGGGTGAAACGGTTGATTAAGCTTGAACAGCCGGTGATAGTCGAGGGAAAATACGATAAGATAGCGCTGGAAAATGTTGTTGATGCGCTGATTATTCCCACTGACGGCTTCGGGATTTTCAAAAACAGGGAAAAGTGCGCTATGATACGCAGGCTGGCCGCGCCCAACGGTATAATAATTATGACCGACAGCGATTCTGCCGGAGGTGTGATACGTGCATATCTTAAAAAAATAGTCGGCGATGCGGAAATTTTCAATGTATACGTACCGCGAATTGCAGGAAAGGAAAAGCGCAAGGCTTCTGCTTCTAAGGAAGGATGTCTCGGTGTAGAGGGAATGAGTCCGCAGGTGCTTGAAGCGGCTCTTTTAAGGGCCGGAGTTTTAAGGTCGGAGATTTCGGAGCGCCGCAGGATAACAAAGACTGATTTCTTTGTTATGGGACTTTCCGGCACATCCGACAGCGCAGAGCGGCGCAAAAGCTTTTTGAGGTTTTTAGAGCTGCCGGAAACGCTTTCTTCTTCGGCCATGCTGGATGTTGTAAATAATATGTTTGAGTATGAAGGATTTTTAAGAAAGGCTGAAATATGGCGAAGCAATACGGACAAAGGCTGAAGATTCTTTGCATTTTGGATATTTTAAGACGGTACAGCGATGAGCAGCATCCGCTGAACGCCTCTGAGATATGCGACTATCTTGAAAATATGGGGGTTTCCGCCGAAAGGAAATCAGTTTACAACGATATTGCCGCTCTTTCGGATTTCGGGTACGATATTGTGAAATCCGGGTCACCGAGGGGCTGGTTTTTAGGAGCGCGCGAGTTTGAGGAGCCGGAAATATATCTTCTTGCCGACGCAGTGAGGGCGGCTAAATTTATTACGGTGGGTAAATCCAGAGAGCTTATCGGAAAACTCGATTCGTTTCTGAGCAATGCCCAGGCTGCCAAACGGGAAAAACGGGTATACTTCGACGCCGCCGCGAAATGCTCAAATGAAGAGATTTATTATAATATCGATAAAATAAGTGACGCGATAAACCGCCGCAAAAAAATCAGGCTGGATTACGCGAGCCGGGAGCTTTCCGCCGACCGTGAAATAGTCCGCAGGGAGCGCGAAATGACGGTCAGCCCATATGCGCTGACCTGGCAGGATGACCATTACTATCTTATCGGGAATTATGAAAAATACAATAACCTGATACATTTAAGAGTGGACCGTATGAGGTCGGTTGAGATTATCTGCCTTGAAGCGCGGCCGTTCAGTGAGGTCAGTGAATATGATGACTATTTCAACGTATCGGATTATACAAAGCGGCTGTTCAGCATGTATGGGGGCGTAACGGCAGAAATTGAGCTTAGCTGCAACAAAAAAATAATCGAACAGGTGCTCGACCGCTTTTCGGAGGATATATTCATTAAAAACGTAACGGATTCGGAATTCGGTTTTTCGGTAAAGGCGGTGCTTTCGGACGCGCTGGTGACATGGATACTCAATTACGGCGAAAATATAAGGGTGATAGCGCCTGAGGAACTGAAGCTCCGGCTTTTAAAGCGTATCAAAGAAGTTGAAAAATTATATTGAATCACGCTTGCGGAAAAATGTCGGATGTTGTATAATAAGTAATATTTGTGTATGCAGGAGAGATATGGGATGAACAAAATCGGGTTTGACAATGCAAAATATATTGCCTTGCAGTCGCAGAATATACGCGACAGAATAGCTATGTTCGGCGGCAAGCTTTATATGGAATTCGGCGGCAAGCTGTTTGATGACTATCATGCGGCGAGGGTGCTGCCGGGCTTCGAACCCGACGCAAAGGTAAAAATGCTTTTAAAGCTTAAAGAGGACGCCGAGATAGTTATAGCCATAAATGCCGACGCTATCGAAAAGAACAAGCGGCGCGGCGATCTCGGAATAACCTATGACCTTGATACGTTGCGCCTTATCGATGCTTTCCGCGGGATAGGGCTTTATGTCGGCAGCGTGGTCATTACCCAATATACCGGACAACCGCTGGCTCAGGCTTTTGAAAAACGCCTTACCTCTCTTGGCGTCAAGGTCTACCGTCATTATCCGATAAGCGATTATCCGGCTGATATACCTCTTATCGTAAGCGACGAGGGCTTCGGCAAAAATGATTATATAGAGACCGACCGCAAGCTTGTTGTGGTCACGGCGCCCGGCCCGGGAAGCGGCAAAATGGCTACCTGCCTTTCGCAGCTTTACCATGAAAACAAACGCGGAATAAAGGCGGGCTACGCTAAATTTGAGACCTTTCCTATCTGGAACCTGCCGCTCAAGCACCCGGTAAACGTGGCTTATGAGGCCGCGACCGCCGATCTCAACGATGTAAACATGATAGACCCGTTTCATCTTGAAGCCTATGGCAAGACGACTGTGAACTACAACCGCGATATTGAAATATTCCCGGTTCTCAACGCTATGCTTGAAAGCATACTCGGTGCATCGCCGTATAAGAGTCCTACGGATATGGGCGTAAATATGGCGGGCTTCGGCATTGTCGACGACGAAGCTGTGAAGTCGGCTGCGAAGCAGGAAATAATCAGGAGATATTATAACGCTCTTGTAGGTGTAAGACAGGGTATGAACGAGCCGAGCGAGGTGTCAAAGCTTGAGCTGCTTATGAAACAGGTCGGGGTTACCGTGTCTGACCGTCCGGTAGCGGCGGCCGCCAACCGTAAGGCGGAGCAGACCGGCGGCCCTGCCACGGCAATAGAGCTTGCAGACGGCAGGATAATCACCGGCAAGACCTCGAGCCTGCTCGGCGCATCTTCCTCTATGCTGCTTAATTGTTTAAAGGTGCTGGCGGGTATACCGGATAATATAGATCTTATTTCACCGACAATAATCGGGCCGATACAACGGCTTAAAACCGAAATCATGGGAAATCATAACCCTCGCCTGCATACCGACGAGGTGCTTATCGCGCTGTCTATTTGCGCGGTTACCAGCGATACGGCCCAAAAAGCGCTCGGTCAGCTTAAAAATCTCAAAGGTCTGGAGGCTCATTCGAGCGTTATACTGTCGCGGGTGGACGAGCAGGTCTTCAGAAAGCTTGGGGTTAATATCACTTTTGAGCCTAAATATCAGACAAAAAAATTGTATCATAACTGAAAAAACGGATACGGTCCGCGCGGAACGTATCCGTTTTTTCATATTTTCGTTTCATATGAAAATAATAATTTAACGGTAAAATGGAGTATTAGCCGATAAATTATGTCGTTCTTTGTTGAAACAAAACAAATATTGAAAAAAATCTTTTGTTTTATTTCTAAGATTTAACAAAATCAGCTTGAAATTTAATATAAATATTGGTATAATACTAAGTAAAGTAAGAGTTAAAATAGTTAAGGGGTGCAATATGCAGAAGTTTATAGAAAGCTTTAACGCCGGATTGTCAAACGATGCGTATAATTATCTCGGCTCTTTTGTGAACGGTAATTCCGCTGTTTTCAGGGTTTGGGCGCCGAATGCAGCCGCGGTTTCGGTAGTCGGAGATTTTAACGGCTGGGAAAACGGCAGCGCACCGATGAGAAATATCGGCGGAGGCATTTGGGAGACCGAGATAGACGGTCCTGAAATATATGATTCCTATAAATATGCCGTGACAGCTCATAACGGCGGTGTGGTTTTAAAGTCAGACCCTTTCGCGAGGCATTATGAAACCGCTCCCGCAAATGCTTCAAAGCTTTATATTTCGGGCTATGAGTGGCATGATGCGGACTGGAAAAATTATAAATCCGGCGTTAGCTTTCAGGAATCGCCGGTCAATATTTACGAGGTGCACGCAGGCTCGTGGCGCAGATTCGGAGACGGCAATACATACGGTTATGTAAAGCTGGCAAAAGAGCTTGCCGCGTATGTAAAAAAGCTGCATTACACTCATATTGAGCTTATGCCGCTTACCGAATATCCTTTTGAGGGCTCCTGGGGCTATCAGGTGACCGGATATTTTGCGCCTACATCACGCTACGGCACCCCTGATGAATTCAAGGAATTTATAGATATTATGCATCAAAACGGCATCGGCGTGATACTCGACTGGGTGCCGGCGCATTTTCCTAAAGACGAGTTCGGGCTGTATCGCTTTGACGGCACACCCTGCTTTGAATATGCGGATCCCCGCAAAGGCGAGCATAAGGAATGGGGTACCGCGGTGTTCGATTACGGAAAGCCTCAGGTAAAGAGCTTTCTTATTTCGAGCGCGGATTACTGGATACGGGAATATCATGTTGACGGCCTGAGGGTGGACGCGGTAGCTTCAATGCTTTATTTAGACTACGGCCGGCAGGGCGGCGAATGGATACCGAATGTAAACGGCGGACGGGAGAATTTGGAAGCGGTGGAATTTCTGAGGGAGCTCAATACCGCTGCATTCAGCGCCGATCCGAAGATTTTGATGATAGCGGAAGAATCTACGGCTTGGCCGATGGTTACTAAGCCTCCGCAGGACGGCGGTCTCGGCTTTAACTATAAATGGAATATGGGCTGGATGAATGACATGCTCAGGTATATGTCGCTTGATCCGTATTTCCGTAAAGATAATCATGACTGTCTGACTTTTTCATTTTTCTATGCCTTTTCGGAAAACTTTATACTGCCGCTTTCGCATGACGAGGTAGTGCACGGAAAATGCTCTATGATAGAAAAAATGCCCGGCGAATATGAGAGTAAGTTTGCGTCGCTGCGTGCATTTTACGCCTATATTATGGCGCATCCCGGCAAAAAGCTTTTGTTTATGGGTCAGGAATTCGCCCAGTTTATCGAGTGGGATTATAAAAAAGAGCTTGACTGGCTGCTGCTTGATTATGAGCCTCACAGAAAAATGCAGCATTATGTTAAAAAGCTTAATAAATTTTATCTTGCGCACCGTGAGCTGTGGGAGATAGATTACTCTTGGGAGGGCTTTTCCTGGATATCCAACGACGACTATACCCAAAGCATAATAGCCTTCAGGCGCAGGGCAAAGTCGGGCAGGGAAATCATTGCGGTATGTAATTTTGTCCCGGTGGCGAGACAAAACTACCGTATCGGTGTACCCAAAAAAGGTACGTATAAGCTGCTTTTCACTTCTGATGCAGAGGAGTTCGGAGGAGATACAGATATTTCATCGGTGAGCTGTAAGAGCGAGCCGGTGCCGATGCACGGCTATGAAAATTCGGTTGAGCTTGAAATTCCGGCGCTGTCGGTCAGCTTTTACAGGGTTCCTGAAAAAAGAGTAATAAAACCAAAGCTTGTACAATAAAATAGTAGAGTTTAAAAAATATTATATACCCGACAGGAGTGTTAAAATGAACAGCAAAAAATGTGTCGCAATGCTATTGGCCGGCGGGCAGGGGAGCAGGCTCGGGGTGCTTACGGGCAAGATAGCCAAGCCCGCGGTACCCTACGGCGGAAAATACCGTATAATCGATTTTCCGCTTTCAAACTGTGTGAATTCAGGGCTGGATACTGTCGGAATCCTCACGCAGTACAAGCCGCTGGAGCTCAACGATTATATCGGTTCGGGCAAGCCGTGGGATCTTGACCGCACGAGCGGAGGGGTCCATATTCTTCCGCCTTATCAGGGGAAGAAGGGCGGAAACTGGTATAAGGGAACCGCAAACGCAATATATCAGAACATTGAATTTATAGAACGCTATGACCCGGAATATGTGCTTGTGCTTTCGGGAGACCACATATATAAAATGGATTATTCCAAAATGATAGCGCAGCATGAGCAGAGTGATGCCGACTGCACCATAGCCGTGCTGGAGGTGACGCTTGAGGAAGCCTCGCGTTTCGGAATTATGAACGCCGATGAAAACGGCAGAATATATGAATTTGAGGAAAAACCCAAAAAGCCGAAGAGTACCCTTGCTTCAATGGGAATTTATGTTTTCACCTGGCAGAAGCTTAGAAAATATCTTGAGGAAGATGAAAATAATCCCGGCTCGTCAAATGACTTCGGCAAGGATATAATACCCGAAATGCTTTCAGCCGGAGAGAAGCTTATGGTTTACCGCTTCGCCGATTACTGGAAGGACGTCGGCACGGTGGATTCGCTGTGGGAAGCCAATCTTGATCTTCTGAATCCCAAAATCGACCTTAATCTTGCGGATTCCGACTGGAGGATATACTCACGTTCTGCGGGGTATCCGCCGCAGTATATAAACGGAAATGCCGTAGTGGAAAATTCTCTTGTGACCGACGGCTGCGAGGTTTCGGGCAAGCTCGATTATTCTATACTGTTTGAGAATGTGACCGTAGAGACCGGCGCGGAAGTCGAGTATTCTCTGGTTATGCCTGGTGCCGTGATAAAGAAGGGCGCGAGGGTGAGATACTCTATTGTGGCCGAAAATGCAGTGATAGGCGAGCAAGCGGTCGTAGGAGCGGACCCGGCGGTGGTCGGCGCCGAAAACTGGGGCATTACGGTGATAGGCGACAACCTCAGCGTCGGGAACGGCGCGGTGATCTCGCCGGGAAAAATGATAACCGAAAACGTTGAGGAGGATGAGAAAATATGAGAGCGTCTGCGGTTGCCGGCATAGTATTTGCCAATATTAACGACAGTCTCTTAAAGGAACTGACAGAAAAGAGATCTATGGCGTCGGTGCCGTTCGGCGCAAGATACCGTCTCATAGATTTCCCGCTTTCAAATCTTGTGAACGCGGGCGTCTCAAGCGTCGGAGTTATCACCAAGGAAAACTACCGTTCGCTGATGGACCACATAGGCAGCGGAGTGTATTGGGACCTTGACCGCAAAAGCGGAGGAATTTATCTTTTGCCGCCCTATGTTACGAGCGGGGCACGGCGCAATAACGGCACGGTGGACGCCCTGAACGGCGCGCTTGATTATATAGACCGATGTAAGGCTGATTATATGGTGCTTTTTAACGCCGATACTATTGTCAATATAGATATAACCGCCGTGGTCAACAGTCATATTTCCAGCGGCGCGGACGTAACTCTCGTTTATCATCACGGAAAGCCGCCTGTCCGAAATGCGGATATACTTCTTCCTAAGATAAATAAAGCCGGCAGAATAACCGGTGCTTCTTTCGGGGCTGAGGATAAAGAGGACGATTATTTCATAGGTATTACCGTGATTTCGCGCGAGCTGCTTATAAAGATGATCAAAACAGCTTATGCGGACGGATGTATCAGCTTTATCCGCGACGTAATTGCCGAATCGGTAAGAAAGCTGCGGGTCCATGCCTTTGAACACCGTGAATTTGTGGCGGTTATGGACGGTACCGACGCTTACTACAACGCTAATATGCAGCTTCTGAATGCCGAGGTGCGTTCGCAGCTTTTCAATAAGGAACGTCCGATATTCACCAAAACGCGCGACGATATGCCGACAAGATACGGTATAAATGCTTCGCTTACCAACTGCTTTATTGCCGACGGCTGCGTGATAAACGGAACGGTAAGAAACAGTATAATTTCGCGCGGAGTGACGGTCGAAAAGGGAGCTGTGGTGGAAAACTGTATTCTTATGCAGGAAACCGCGGTAAAGGCGGACGCGCAGCTTAACCGCGTAATTTCGGACAAGAACGCCGTAATAGGCGAAAATATGGTGCTCAAGGGTACCGCTAAAAAGTGCTTTTTTGTCAAAAAAAATCAGATTTTGTAAAACGGAGGAGAAAGATGAAAGTATTGTTTGCTTCGAGCGAGGCTTACCCTTTTGCAATGTCGGGCGGTCTTGCCGACGTTGCGGGGGCGCTGCCTAAGGCCCTGCGCAGGAGACTTATAGGCTGCCGAATAGTTATGCCGCTTTACAGCAGTATACCGGAGGAACTAAAGGCAAAGATGAGCTTTATATGCAGCATCACGGTTTCGGTCGCCTGGCGCCGTCAGTACTGCGGCATATTCGAGGCGCATCTGAACGGGGTAATATATTATTTCATAGACAATCAGTACTATTTTAAGCGCGACGGGCTTTACGGACAGTATGATGATGCTGAGCGCTACGCTTTCTTTTCCCGCGCCGTGCTTGATATAATTCCGCATATCGGCTTTACTCCCGATATTATTCACTGCAACGACTGGCAGACGGCTCTGGTGCCGGTATATCTTAACTCAATGTACCGCGGCAGCGACCCGTACCGCGCTATAAAGACAGTGTTTACGATACACAATATTCAGTATCAGGGCAAATACGGGCCGGACCTTAACGCTGATGTGGTGGGGCTTCCCGCAGAATGTGAAAGTCTTATCGAGTACGACGGCTGCGTTAATTTTATGAAGGGCGCCATACAATGCGCAGATAAGGTGACGACGGTTTCTCCGACATATGCAAATGAAATACTCGATCCGTATTATTCGTATGGGCTTGACAATATACTTAAGCAGTTTACCTATAAGCTTACCGGCATAGTAAACGGAATAGATTACGAGGTTTATAATCCCGAGACGGACAATCTGATTTATAAAAATTATTCTGTTGACGATATGAGCGGAAAAGCGTATAATAAAAAAATGCTGCAGCAAGAGCTCGGACTTCCCGCAAGGGAGGAGGTTCCGGTGGTCGGTATGGTGACGCGGCTGGTAAAGCATAAGGGTATCGACCTTGTCAAATGCGTCTTCGAGGATCTTTTGAGAGCCGACATACAGTTTGTTATTTTAGGCTCGGGCGAATGGGAGTTTGAAACCTTTTTTCACGATATGGCTTCCAAGCACCGCGATAAGGTTGGTCTTAAGCTCGGATTTAATCCCCGGCTTGCGCATAAGATATATGCGGGAGCGGATATGTTTTTGATGCCGAGCAAAAGCGAGCCCTGCGGTTTGGCACAGCTTGTGGCGCTCAGGTACGGAACTGTTCCGATAGTCAGAAAAACCGGCGGCTTGAACGATACTATATCAGACAGCGGCGACGGAGAGGGCAACGGCTTTACCTTCAGCAATTACAATGCCCATGAAATGCTTGATACGGTATGGCGTGCGCTGGCCGGTTATTCCGACAAAGACGGCTGGGATATACTGCGTGCGAGAGCGATGAGCTGCGACAACAGCTGGGGCGTTTCAGCCGGGGCTTATATCAGGCTTTATAGGGAGCTTGCAGGCAAATAACCTTTAGGAGTCAGTATGGAAATAATTAAAACCATAATTTTAGGTATTATCGAAGGTATTACCGAATGGCTGCCGATAAGCAGTACAGGTCATCTCATTCTTGCCGATGAATTTATAAAGCTGAACATGTCCGATGCGTTTAAGGAAATGTTCAACGTGGTGATTCAGCTCGGCGCGATACTTGCGGTGGTAGTGATCTTCTGGAAAAAGCTATGGCCTTTTACACTTGACAAAACGAAGGGCTACAGCTACATAACCCATAAGGGCGGTATTGTAAAAAAGGATATAATGGATATGTGGCTCAAGGTGATCGTTGCGGTGCTGCCGGCTGCGGTTATCGGTATACCGTTCGATGATTTCTTTGAAAAACACTTTCACACACCGCTGGTGGTTTCTCTGGCGCTTATCGTTTACGGCGTTATGTTCATTGTGATAGAAAGGTGGAATAAAAACATAACACCTAAAATAAACGGCATAGGCGATATTACTTATAAGACCGCGATTTTTATCGGAGCGTTTCAGGTGCTTTCGCTTATACCGGGAACCTCGCGCAGCGGTTCGACTATTTTGGGTGCGATAATCCTCGGGGTTTCAAGGGTTGCGGCGGCAGAATTCAGCTTTTACCTTGCGGTTCCGGTTATGTTCGGCGCAAGCTTTATAAAGCTTATAAAATTCGGTTTTGATTTTACGGGATATGAGCTGCTTATTTTATCGGTCGGTATGATAACCGCTTTTCTGGTTTCCGTTCTGGCGATAAAGTTCCTTATGGGATATGTGAAAAAACGTGATTTTACCGTTTTCGGCTATTACCGTATAATACTCGGTGCGGTGGTTATAGCATATTTTTTGATAAACGGAAGACTTTTTGAGGTTGTCGGAGGATAATAATGGTTTACAAAAAAATACATTTAAAGGATCGTTTTGGCTTTTTGGGTGAGGACGGCCGTGACCCTTCGGTAGAAATTTATCTGCCGTACAATATGACCGAGATGCACCGTGAACACAGCAAGCGGCCCTGTCTGGTCGTATGTCCGGGCGGCGGATATTCTATGTGCAGTCAGCGGGAATCCGAGCCGATAGCGCTGCATTTTCTGCCGGACGGCTTTAATGTTTTCGTAATTACATATTCGGTAGCGCCCCACCGCTTTCCGGTTCAGCTTCGCGAGGTGGCCGCGCTTACGGAGCTTATATATGAAAACGCAGATGAGTGGAACTGCGATATTTCCAAGATAGCAATTCTCGGCTTTTCGGCCGGAGGACATCTTGCGGCGAGCTATTCTACAATGTATGACTGCAAAGAGGTAAGGGAGGTATTCCCCGAAAGCAAGGGGGTAAATGCCTCTGTGCTCTGCTATCCGGTGATTTCCTCGGATCCTGACTTTTGGCATTGCGGGAGCTTTGAAAATCTTACGGGCAGGCATTTTGATACGGCAGAGGAGGGCGCATATTATTCCTGCGAAAAGCAGGTTGATAAAAACACTCCTCCCACTTTCCTGTGGCACACTGCGGAAGACGGGGCCGTACCGGTAATGAATACGCTTGTCTATGCCGAGGCTTTGGCGCGGAACAAGGTGCCGTTCGAGGTACATATTTATCCGTTCGGCGGCCATGGTCTTTCCACATGCGATAAAATGACTTTGGACAATGTAGATTCCAATATAGAATATGACAGCTTCTGGCTGCCGAATGCCCGCAGGTGGCTGAAACTGATATTGAATTTATAAATTTAAACGCAGGCGTTTTTCCGTCTGCGTTTTGTGCTTATAAAATAAGTTACAATTATTCATAGTCTCTTAATATAAATATTATATTATTGTATTTAAATAGGATTGTAGAAATTCAGGGGGGTTAAAATATGCAGTACAAAATTTTAATTGTGGACGATGATGAAAATATTTGCGAGCTTCTTCGGCTTTATCTGGAAAAGGATGGATTTGAAACGGTGGTTGCCAACGACGGTGAGGAAGCCGTAGATTTTGCGGCAAAATATTCACCTGATTTGATTCTTCTTGATATAATGCTTCCGAAGCTTGACGGCTGGCAGGTCTGCCGTGAAATACGCAAGACCAGCGATACGCCGATAATTATGCTGACTGCTAAGGGAGAAACCTTTGATAAGATTTTAGGGCTTGAGCTCGGCGCGGATGATTATGTCAATGGTTGGTTTATCGGATACATTGAAACAGCGAATAATACTTACTACTTCGCAACAAATA
>USHL01000023.1 GCA_900554525.1 uncultured Oscillospiraceae bacterium
TACGGCTCGCTTCGGCGGCCGGGGCATAAACGGGGGGAGCGGATTTCCGCTCCCCCCCGTTCGGTTATTCTACCGTAACGCCGCCGTTTTTAAATTCTGCGTTTATGGTTTCCTCATTGTAGTTTGAAAGGATGCTGCTGCCGAGCTTTATTTCGGTTTTGCCGGATGCGCTGTCGCCGACCTTAAAGTTGAGATATATGAGCGTTCCGTTTTTATCGGTATCGTTGTCGTTTATGCCGATGAGGGTAAGCTTTCCGTTTGTTTCCGAAACCTCGCAGTCCGATATGATGTCGCCGCGGTCATATCCTAAATACGTAAGTGCTTCTCCGTCGTATTCGATTTCGAGCTGCACTCCCATTGTGCCCGGGTTCCCGGTATAGCTTACCGGCACCTGTACTGTGTCTCCGGGCTTAGCCGTAACGGTTCCGACCGTTACGGCAGGTCCGCCGGACGCCGTCTGAGCGTCCGGCGGGTTTATATTTATCACTATCAGGGCCGTTACGGCGGCAGCGGCCAGTACCAGCGCCGCGGTCAGAATTATTATATGCTTTTTTTTCAAATCAAACACCGTCCGAAAGCTTTTTCTTTCAGTATATAAAAAGGGAGCGGCTTTGTCAAGCGTTGTATATTGCCGGGGAACACAAAAATTTCTCTTGATACTTTATGTATTTAGCGGTATAATGATACGGTATAAATATTCACAGTTTGTTTAATTATTGTGAAAATTTGTCTGGTAATATATTATCGGACTGTGAAACAAATATTTTTGGGAGGAGTATAAATGATTGAAGTAACCGGCCTCAGTAAACGGTACGGCGCTTTTCTTGCGGTAAATAATGTCAGCTTCAGCATTGAAAAGGGCGAAATTATAGGTTTTCTCGGGCCTAACGGTGCCGGAAAATCCACTATAATGAATATTCTCACCGGCTATCTTTCACTTACGCAGGGCAAGGTCACTGTCGACGGCTTTGACATTGCCGAATATCCGGAGGATGCGAAGCGCCGCATCGGCTATCTGCCGGAAATGCCGCCGCTTTACGTCGATATGACCGTGCGGGAGTATCTTAATTTTATGTATGACCTTAAAAAGGTAAAGTTCCCTAAAAAGCCTCATATCGATGAGATCCTGCGGCTTGTAAAGATAGATAATGTTCAGAACCGTCTTATAAAGAATCTTTCAAAGGGCTACCGCCAGAGAGTCGGCTTTGCGCAGGCGCTTATCGGAAACCCCGATGTTCTTATCCTGGATGAGCCGACCGTTGGCCTCGATCCTCAGCAGATAATCGAAATCAGAAGCCTTATAGCAAGGCTCGGCCGGAATCATACCATTATTCTTTCGTCTCATATCCTTTCCGAAATTCAGGAGATATGCAAGCGTATCATAATTATCAACCGCGGCGAGCTGATAGCCGACGATACCGCCGAAAATCTTTCCAACAAGCTGTCGAGCGACTTCACGCTTGTGGCAAGGATAGTCGGCGGAGAGCAGGATATGCTCGAGGCGCTGCGGACCGTCAAGGGCGTGCGCTCGGTGGTTTCGCTCGGCAAGGCGGAGGAGGGCGCATATGACTTCCATATAGAGCCGGAGCCCGGCGCCGATGTCCGTGCCGAGGTTTTCAAAAGGGTGGTTTCCCGCGGCAGGACTCTGCTTTCGCTTACCAGTAATAAAATGTCGCTTGAACAGATATTCCTGCAGCTTACAAGCGCAGAGAACAACGATGAGGCGCGCCGTATACTCGGCGGCGTGACAGAGCCGAAGGTAAAGCTCGAATTCGACGGCGGCGACACGGTTGAGATAAAGACAGAGAACGAAGAAGATGCAAAGGAAGGAGAGGCAGAATAATGGGTGCTGTATTTAAAAGAGAATTCAAGGCGTATTTCACCACGCCGGTAGGCTGGATAGTGCTGGCGATACTCTATCTGTTTTCAGGCTTCTTTTTCTGGTATGCCTACCGTTTCGGTGCGCCGGATATAACCTTTGTCATAAGTCAGATGGCTTTGCCGGTATCGGTTATGGTGCCGGTGCTTACTATGCGGCTTATGAGCGATGACCGCCGGCAGAAGGTGGATCAGGCGCTGCTTACCGCTCCGGTAAAGCTTACGTCGATAGTGCTCGGCAAGTTTTTGGCCTCGCTCGCAGTATTCGCGATAGGCTTTCTGCCGACTGTAATATATGAGATGATTTTCGCGTCTCAGGTCAGCGTCAATATTTTTTCTTATATATATGTGCTTTTCGGTATGCTGCTTTTAGGCAGCGCGCTTATAGCGGTCGGAATGTTTATTTCGTCGCTTACCGAAAGCTCGGCCATTGCCGCAATGGTTTCGATAATGCTGAGCATCGCTATGATGTTTCTGCCGTCTCTGATACAGATAATCCAGATCGACTGGCTGACGGCAGTTGCCGAAAAAATAGCATTGCTTACCTTTTTTGATAACTTTACCGAAACGGTCTTTTCAGTGCCGGATGTGGTCTATTTCATAAGTATCACCGCAACCTTCCTTTTCCTGAGCGTCCGTGCGCTGGATAAGAGAAGATGGGCCTAAAGGAGGGCAGACAAATGGAAGAAAACAAGAAGCTTGATACCGAAAAAGAACCCGAGAACGAAACGGTGAACAAATCCGAAAACGATGAAGCAGAGAACGTAAACGAGGCTTCCGAGGAAGCAGCGAGCGGCGAAAAGCCTGAAAAAGAGAAGAAAAAGAAGGCAAAAAAAGAAAAGAAAGAAAAGCCCAAGCGCATTAAAAACCAGGCGCTGCTGCGCCGCGGAGGATATGCCGTAGCCGTCACGGCGGCTGTGCTGGCGGGGCTTATCGTGCTTAACGTCCTTATGGGATTTTTGGGAAATCGCGTCAATCTGGAGTTTGATATGTCTCCCGAAAAGCAGCATTCCATAAGCCAGGAAAATATCGATTATCTGAAATCGGTAGATAAAGAGGTTGAAATAATCGTCTGCTCGGCGGAGGATTATTATGTTCAGTATATGGGATATATGGCACAGGGCTACGGCGTTCAGTCGGATCCGTCTTTGTATTTCCAGCAAACACTGGATCTGCTGGAAAGATATCCGGTCTTCAATAATAAGATAAAAGTGCGCTATATTGACCCGCAGACCAGTGAGTTCACCGAACTGTCAACCCAATATTCAAATGAAAAGCTCACCTACGGCGATATTCTGGTGCGCACGGTGGGAGAAGAGCAGGAACGGCATAAGAAAATCGGCTTTGATGATATTTATATGATCACAGAGGACGATACCTATGCGTCATACGTATACACGATTTCTGATATCGGCGGGAACGATCTTGAGACTGCCGTTACCGGAGCAATCGATTATGTTGTCAGCGACGAGACTAAGAAGGTTGCCTTTATAACCGGGCATTCCAGCAATGATTATACGGCGGCATACCGTGAGCTGCTTGAGGACAACAATTATGAAATAGAAGATATCGACGACGAGATCATCAGTTCAATATCCAATGAATATGATGCGCTGGTCCTGGTAGCTCCCGACAGGGATTTCCAGGGCAGTGAGCTTGATGCTATTTCACAGTTTCTCGAAAACGACGGCAATCTTGAAAAGGGGCTGGTCTTCTTTGCGGATGCGTCAACAAAGTATCTGACCAATCTTTACGATTTTCTGGCTCAGTGGGGTATAGCCGTCGACGAGGGTGTGCTCTTTGAGACAAGCGGCGGATACAGTATGCCCGGAGACCCGACTACTATGATTTCGGCACCCGATACCGAGGATGATCTTGTAAGCGGTCTCGGATATTTACTGACCGGTCTCAATGTTCCGATGTCCGCGGCATTTGAGTCGGAAAACGGTATAACCGTAAAAGCGTTAGCCTCTACCGCTTCTTCGGTGGTAGCGGCGCCGGTCGGAACTCCGGCTGACTGGGAAGGCTATGGAGATTACACTGCTCAGGCCTATCCTACCGTGCTTCAGTCGGAAATGAGCCAGTACAATGACGACAATGAGCTTATAGCAAGCTATGTGATGGCTTTCAGCAGTACTATGTTTATAGATTCACAGTATTCCGAGACTGACGATTTTTATAATAAGGATATTGCTCTTGCTGCTGCCGAGCGTTCGGTCGGGGCGGATGAATCCGGTATTTCTTTTGTTTCAAAGAGTATAACCAATGAAACCTTTTATCCCAGCGATACTTCAGCGGCGGTCATTTTTGCCGTATTCATGCTTGCGCTTCCGATTTTAACCATTGTGATTTGCGTATATATTTATATCAGGAGAAAGAATGCAGTATGAGTGATTTCCCCGAAAAAAAGGAAAACGATTCCAAAATGTCTGCGAACGAGCAAAATGAGTCTGCAGATATGGCAAACGAGCCGTCGGACGTATCTCCGAAAACGGCAGAAGAGTCTAAAGCTCCGACGGACATGCCGGAGGAAAAAAGCGGGAACGCAGGTCCGGACGATGAATTTTCTACGGTATTTTCCGATCCCGCCGAATACAGAAAAAAAAAGGCTGCGAGCGGTACTAAGAAAAGGATTCGTACGATAATTGCCTCGGTGACGGCGGTGGTGCTTTTGGCGGCGGCTACTGCAGCAGTTGTAATCCTTATCCCCGAAAAAGAAGAAGAAACAACCGATACAAACTTTGAAACCATAAAGGTTCTGGAGCTTGATTCCGATGATTTCAAAACGGTGGAGGTCACCAACAAAAACGGTAAATTCAAGCTGTATTCCGAGGAAGAAGAGCCTGAGGATGACTCATCTTCTTCAGATACTTCCAGCACCGAGCCGGTTATTAACTGGTATCTTGACGGATATTCAAAGGATGTTATTAACAGCTATATGGTTTCCAGCATCGCCGACGGCGCGGCTAATATTGAGGCCACGCGTGAGATAACAGCAAAAACAGCAGAGGAATGCGGGTTCGGCTCTCCTACCGTCAGTGCCGATGTCGTGACGAATGACGGCGCCGAATATTCCGTGCTTATAGGCGCGGATTCTCCGGACGGTACCGGCGTTTATCTCAAGCTTTCGACCGACGAAAAGATATATCTTGTCGAGAGCTCGGTAAAAGAAGTTTTTGAATTTGACGCGCTGAGCCTTGCTGCTACCGATTCCGCCCCCGGAATTACGGTTACGGACGATATGGATGACTACACCGACGATAGCGGCAGTCTAATATCTTTTGATACCATTACGGTTAACGGTAAAAACTTCCCCGAAACGCTGGTGCTGGCGCCCAATACCGATGAATCACTATCTGATATAGCTGCTTTCATGACTACGACTCCGAGTAAGCGCATTGCCGACAATGTAGATTCACTTTTCAATATTTTCAAGAGCGGGCTTTCGGTTTCAGGCGCATATTCGTTTGATACTTCGGCGGCGGGACAGAAGAGCGTCGGTCTTGACAATCCGGATTTTGAAGCTACTATGAAAGCCGGTACTCAGAGCTATACCTACCGCTTTAAAGAGCAGGAGGACGGCGGTTATGCAGTATGGTTCACCGGATGCAAGCTGATAGGAAAAGTTGACGCTTCATCTTTGGAGTTTATCGATTATGACACTTCGGATTTCTATGCTTCCTGGGTTTGCCTGCAATCTATCAACGAGCTTTCCAATTTTACAATTAAGACTGCCGATAAAACCTACAGCTTCGATATTGTTTATGATGACAGCGAGGATGCAGAGGAAACCTACGTTATAACCTATAACGGTGAAAAGCTGGTAGCGGAAAACTTCCAGAATTTTTATGAGCATGTTATTTCGCTCTCATGCTCGGAGTATACTGTAGAAAGCGTTTCCGGAGATCCGGAGGTTTCAATAATCTTTACCTATTCCGACACATCCAAGGAACCGATGACGGTGGAATTCAGGAAAGTAAGCGAGACGCGCTATCAGTACCGCATAGGCGATATTGATATGGGTAAGGTCACTTCAAGCTCTCTTTCCAAGATTTTGCGCGAGGTTGAAAAGGTTATTGCCGGAGAGGAAATAAATTAAAAGTTGACAAACGCTTAAAAATAGTTTAGAATATCTAAGCAGTACGGGCTGCATTTTCCGAAAAGAAAATGCAGTCTGTTTTTGTGCGTGCGACTCACTTTTGAAAGGATGGATTTCAGGTGTCTCAGATAAAGCATTACGATGTAGCGATAATCGGCGGTGGTATAGGCGGGCTTATGGCTGCTTACCGATTGAAATGCAATTCGCCGGAACTTAAAATTATAATAACCGAACGCGGAAATACCCTTGAAAAACGCCATTGCCCTGCGGGAAAGGAAAGCGGATGCGTCCACTGTAAAACCTGCAGTATAACCAGCGGTTATGCCGGAGCGGGAGCTTTTTCCGACGGCAAGTTTAATCTCGGAACTGCATATGGCGGAACCCTCGGAGAGGAATTGGGAGAGGATACGGCAACACGCTATATCGATGAGGTGGATAAAATCCTCAATAAATACTGTACTTCAGGCGAGCCGGTGGTTTATAAATCAAACGAGGCGCTGAAGCTGAAGTGCTTACAGAACAATCTGCGCCTGCTTGATATGAATGTTAAGCATTTGGGCACAGATAAAAATTATGCCACAATGCAGAACCTTATAAGCGCCCTTGCGGCAGACGGTGTAGATATGCTTGCTTTTTACGACTGCTCGGAGGTGGAACGGGGCGAAAACGGATATACCCTTAAATATACCAACGGCGAAAGCATAGAGGCGGAAAGGGTGATTATCGCAACCGGCCGCGGCGGTGCCAATTTTGTGGCTGATTTCTGCCGCGCTTTCGGGGTGCGCATGCGCTCTAATTATGTCGATATCGGGGTAAGGGTCGAAATGAAGGATATGATTTGGAAAGAATTTTCCGACCGTATCTATGAACCGAAGATACTCTACAAGACCAAGACCTTTGAGGATCGCTGCCGCATGTTCTGCTTTAACAAAGGCGGACTTGTTTCGGCAGAAAACAATCACGGCATAATAACAGCCAACGGACACTCGTTTGCCGACCCGGAAAAGAAAACCGATAACTGTAACTTCGCGATACTTTCAAGTATACGCTTCACCGAGCCCTTTAACCAGCCGACCGAATATGCCGAAAGCATATCAAGGCTTGCTAATATGATAGGAAAGGGCAGCGTGCTGGTGCAGCGCTTCGGCGATCTGGTGCGGGGCAGACGTACCAACGATCACCGTCTGGGGCAGAACACAGTTATCCCCACCCTCAAGGCAACGGCGGGGGATATTTCGCTGGTACTGCCTCACAGGATACTGACAAATATAATCGAGACAATATACGCGCTTGATAAGGTGGCTCCCGGCACCGCCAACGACGATACGCTGCTTTACGGCTGTGAAAGCAAATATTATTCGATACGCCCCGAATTTATGAACGATAAGTTCGAACTGGTGGACGGCGTGTACATCATAGGCGACGGGTCGGGTATCTGCCGCGGACTTTCCCAGTCGGGAGCTATGGGTATTTATGTTGCCGACTGCATAACCGGAAAATAAAAAATCTCTGTATACTTCCCTGTCGCTTAAAATGCGACGGGGATTTTTTATTCCTGATATTTATACTCTTGCAAAACAGGAGCGGATTGTTATTTTAAACAAGAAAGAGATATTGTGAATTTCCAAATTGTAAATATGAACAAACTTTGAAAAAGCTGTCATATTTTGTTGACTTTGAAGATTTTGTGTGTTAGGATTAATCCATACAGATATGAATATTTGCCAATATAAATTTGGATAAACGGCCCAAATGTTTCTACCGCACGCCTAAGATGCGACTATTGGTTTTCTTCGGTATTGGCAGGCAGACTTAAATGTTTAAGTCTGTTTTTTGTTTTTGATAACGCCTTTAAAGGAGCTTGGTATATGAAAGCGCTTGAGGAGAAAATACTAAAAGAGGGAACTGTGCTTCCCGGCAATATTCTGAAAGTCGGTTCGTTTCTTAATCATCAGATAGACGTTGATTTCATTATGGAGATGGGCCGTGAGATAAACCGTCTTTTTGAAAACTCCGGCGCTACAAAAATACTCACTATCGAAACGTCGGGAATCGCTGTTGCAGTCGGTGCGGGCGCGGCTATGCACCTGCCTGTGGTTTTTGCCAAAAAGCATAAGACCAGCAACGTCTCGGGTGAAGTTTACAAAACGGCCGTACATTCTTATACCCACGGCGTCGATTATACGGTTGTAGTCGAAAAGACATACTTAAAGCCTTTTGACCGCGTGCTTATAGTTGATGATTTTCTCGCCAACGGCAAGGCGGTTTTGGGGCTTATCGATATCGTAAATCAGGCGGGGGCCGAAACTGTCGGCGCGGCCTGCGCTATTGAAAAAGGTTTTCAGAAAGGCGGGGACGCCCTGCGTGAAAGCGGGATACACGTTGAGTCTCTGGCGATTATCGAAAGCATGGAAAACGGTATAGTTTTCCGAAAACAGGGGTAATAAGCGTTTTTCGCTTATCATAAAAACCATTTGGAGGAAGAATTATGAAGAAAATTACAGCGATACTGCTGAGTCTGGCAATGCTTTTTGCATTCGCAGGCTGCGGCAGCAAGGACACCGCGTCTGACGGTACAGCAGGCAAAAGCGATCTGAAGGTCGGCTTTATCTATCTGCACGACGAAAACTCGACCTATGACGCTAACTTTATCAAGGCAGCCAAAGCCGCCTGCGAAAAAATGGGAGTAGAAATGCTCGAGAAGAAGAACATCCCCGAATCAAGCGAATGCAAGGACGCCGCTCTCGACCTTGCCGACCGCGGCTGCGATATAGTATTCGCCGATTCCTTCGGTCACGAGCCGTTTCTTGCCGAGGCTGCCGCGGAATATCCCAATGTTCAGTTCTGCCATGCAACCGGAACCACCGCGCATACCTCTGAGCTCGACAATCTGCACAACGCTTTCGCTTCTATATATGAAGGCCGTTACCTCGCCGGAGTTGCCGCCGGTATGAAGCTCAACGAAATGATCGAAAGCGGAAAGATAACCGCTGAGCAGGCCAAAATGGGCTATGTCGGCGCTTTCACATATGCGGAGGTTATTTCCGGATATACTTCTTTCTATCTCGGTGCCAAGTCGGTATGCCCCTCTGTTACTATGGAGGTTCAGTTCACCGGCAGCTGGTATGACGAGACCAAGGAAAAGGAAGCCGCCACTCAGCTTATCAATAATAAGTGCGTGCTTATAAGCCAGCATGCCGATTCAATGGGCGCTCCTACCGCCTGTGAAAATGAAGGTGTTCCCAACGTTTCCTATAACGGCAGCACGGTTGAGTCCTGCCCCAACACCTTTATAGTTTCCTCGGCTATCAACTGGGAGCCTTATTTCGAGCATATGATCGAGTGCGTGAAAAACGGCAAGGATATTGAAAAAGACTGGTGCGGTACGCTGGCCACCGGTTCGGTTGTCCTGAGTGATATTAATGAAAATGTCGCTGCAGAGGGAACTCAGGCAAAGCTTGACGAGGTTAAGGCTCAGCTTGAGGACGGCACTCTGCATGTCTTCGATACCAAGACCTTCACTGTTACGGTTACCGATAAGACAAATGTGAATGCCAAGGTAGACGCGGACAAGCATCTGACCAGCTATATGGCCGATGTTGATACCGACGCGGACTATACACCCGATACCGAGGCGGTAAAGGACGGATATTTCCACGAGTCCGAATATCGCTCGGCGCCGTATTTTGATCTTCAGATCGACGGCATAACCCTTTCAAACACCGCTTTTTAAAGACCGCATTTCAAGGCGGGGCAATTTTGCCCCGCCTGCTTTGCTTTGAGAGAAAAGACTCGAATCCGGAAAAATGCACCGAATGTACGGCGGCTCGTTTTTCCGAATTCAAGGAACGGAGGTAAGCAAAATGAGCCGTGAAGCGGCGATTGAGCTTAAAAACATAACTAAAACTTTCGGCAGCGTCGTTGCAAATAAGGATGTCTGTCTTAAGGTGCGGCGCGGTGAGATACTTTCCGTGCTCGGCGAGAACGGCAGCGGAAAGACCACGCTGATGAATATGATAGCCGGCATATATTTCCCCGACAGCGGTCAGATATTTATTGACGGAAACGAGGTCGTGATACGTTCCCCGCGCGATGCATTCGGTTACGGCATCGGTATGATACATCAGCATTTCAAGCTGGTCGATGTTTTTTCGGCGGCTGAAAATATTGTACTGGGGCTTAAGGACGGCGAACGCTACAATATCAGAAAATCGGCTGAGAAGATAAAAAAGATAAGCGAACAGTACGGCTTTGAAATCGACCCGGAAAAAAAGATATACGAAATGTCGGTTTCCGAAAAGCAGACGGTCGAGATAATCAAGGTGCTTTACCGAGGAGCCGATATACTTATACTTGATGAGCCGACCGCCGTGCTTACTCCGCAGGAGACCGAAAAGCTTTTCGATGTGCTGCGCAAAATGCGGAATGACGGCAAGGCTATAATCATAATCACTCATAAGCTGCATGAGGTGCTGGCTCTTTCCGACCGTGTTGCGGTGCTCAGAAAGGGCGAATACATAGGCACTGTCGATACCGCCGCCACAAATGAGGCTGAGCTGACCGAGATGATGGTTGGAAAGAAAATATCCCTTAATATTGAAAGAAGCGAACCGAAAAACCCGCAGGACAGACTTATAGTAGAGGGTCTTGACTGTATTAACCGTGAGGGTGTAAAGGTGCTTGATAATGTTTCGTTTACCGCACGCTCCGGGGAGATTTTAGGCATCGCGGGAATTGCCGGCAGCGGCCAGCGCGAGCTGCTTGAGGCTATAGCCGGTCTACAGCATTTAGAGGGCGGCAGCATACTTTACAATAATCCGAAGACCGGAGCGCAGGATAATCTGCGGGATAAGACTCCGATGCAGATACGTGAGCTCGGCGTCAGACTTTCATTCGTACCGGAGGACAGGCTCGGGATGGGGCTTGTCGGAAATATGGATATTGTTGATAATATGATGCTGAGAAGTTACCGCGGGGGCAGATCCTTCTTCTTGCAGCGCAAGGCGCCGAAATCCCTTGCCGAAAAGATAATAAACGAGCTTGAGGTCGTGACGCCGTCGGCTTCCACACCGGTGCGGCGGCTTTCGGGCGGAAATGTGCAGAAGGTGCTTGTCGGCAGGGAAATTGCCGCGTCTCCTACAGTGCTGATGGCAGCCTATCCGGTAAGGGGACTGGATATAAACTCCTCTTATACGATATATAATCTTCTTAACCGTCAGAAGGAAAACGGAGTGGCCGTTATTTTTGTTGGTGAGGATTTGGATGTGCTCATTGAGCTTTGCGACCGTATTATGGTTATCGGTTCGGGCAGAGTTACCGGCATAGTGGACGGGCGCACCGCCGAAAAGGAAAAAATAGGTCTTATGATGACCGGAACACATACTGATTTAAAAGGAGGCGGACAGCCGTGAAAGCATCGGAAAAGCATATACGCGAGCCGCTTTTTCATATAGTAAAGCGCGATGAGCTCGTATGGTGGGCTTCTTGGCTCATACGTATAGCATCGGTGGCGGCGGCGCTTATTGTCTGCGCTCTGGTGACGGTGCTTCTTACGGGCGAAAATCCTCTGAGCGTTTACGTCACAATGATCGACGGTGCAATAGGCACCGAGCGACGTGTCTGGGGGCTTTTGCAGAATATTGCGATGCTGCTGTGTGTTTCACTCGCAGTGACCCCGGCTTTCAAAATGAGATTTTGGAACATCGGCGCCGAAGGGCAGGTGCTGGTAGGCGGTATGGCTACTGCCGCTTGTATGATACTTTTCGGCGAAAAGCTGCCTACATTTGTTCTTATGCCGCTTATAATTGTCGCCAGCATGCTGGCCGGTGCAATATGGGCGGTAATACCGGCGTTTTTTAAGGCCAAATGGAATACGAACGAGACTTTGTTCACCCTTATGATGAATTACATAGCCATACAGATTGTTTCCTATTTTACTCTTCAATGGTCGGTGCCTAAGGGTTCGGGGCAGATAGGCGTAATCAACCGCGAAACTCATGCGGGCTGGATACCTTCGCTCGGCGGCTACGACTATCTGATAAATATACTCATTGTCGCTCTGCTGACCGTGCTTATGTATATTTATCTTAAAAAGAGCAAGCAGGGTTATGAGATATCGGTTGTAGGCGAAAGTGAAAACACCGCCCGATATATCGGCATAAACGTTAAAAAGGTAATAATCCGGACTATGATAATTTCCGGGGTGATCTGCGGTATCGCCGGTTTTCTGCTGGTAAGCGGCACCGATCATACAATAACCCGTGACACCGCAGCGGGCC
>USHL01000024.1 GCA_900554525.1 uncultured Oscillospiraceae bacterium
AAGATATGCGGGAAATACGATAATCTTGCGACAAGAATAATCTCGGCACCGGGGCTCTGGCTTCAGCGGATAACCACAAAGGAGCCCGAGGACGATATGATAGAGGTGGCGATTGCCGCACTGAAGGCCTGTGAGCCGGCTGTGCCGGACGTAGACCGCAGCATCGATAAAAAGGAAGTACCTGAAGAAAAAAATGACGATATTTGAAGCCTATAACAACACTAAAAAAGCACTTGATGCTGCCGGAATAGAAGATTATGTCTTTGAATCAAAGCAGATAATCAAGCATATAACCGGTTTTTCAAGCTCTCAGATACTGATGAATTATACAAAGCCGCTCACCCCGTTTCAGCAAAATAATCTGACGGCAATAATAAAACAGCGTGAAATGCGCTATCCGTTACAGTATATATTCGGCGAATGGTCGTTTTACGGCCGTAATTTCAAAGTGGGTCCGGGTGTGCTGGTGCCGCGTGCGGATACCGAGGTATTGGTCGAAAAATGCCTTGAGTTTTTATCTGAGCGCGAAAACGGCAGAATACTTGATTTGTGCGCGGGCAGCGGCTGTGTAGGCATAACCCTTGCGAAAGAAAAGCCGGATACCGAGGTATTGTTGGTGGAAAAATACCATGAAGCCGCGGTATACGCAGAAAAAAATATTGCACTCAACAAGGCTGAAAATGTACGGCTTTCCGAAGGGGATATTTTTGAGAGCGCGGGAGCGGGGGAAAGATACGATCTGATAGTCAGCAATCCGCCGTATATTCCGCCGGCGGAAATGAAGACTGTTTCGCCGGAAACCGAATTTGAGCCGGTAACGGCGCTTGCGGGCGGAGAGGACGGTCTTGATTTTTACCGTGCGATAACGGAAAATTACCGTGATTCTTTAAAGGCCGGCGGTATGATGGCTTTTGAGGTAGGATTCGGAGAGAGTTCCGCGGCAGAGGAGATTTTAAGCTCTGCCGGTTTAAAAAATGTCGGAGTACAGAAGGATTACAACGGAATTGAGCGAGTGGTATTCGCATTTAAAGCTTAAAAAAACGGAGGAAATAAAATGGCTCAGAAAACAGCAAAAACCGCCGTTACAAAGGTGACGGAGGGCCGCGAAAAGGCTTTACAGACCGCATTGGAACAGATTGAAAAGCAGTACGGAAAGGGCGCGGTAATGCGTCTAGGAGAAAACGCTGCCATGAATGTCGAGCATATACGCACCGGCTCCCTTACGCTTGATTTGGCATTAGGGATAGGAGGCATCCCGCGCGGCAGGATAGTGGAAATATACGGTCCGGAATCCTCCGGCAAGACCACCGTCGCGCTTCAGTGTGTGGCGGAGGCACAGAAAACAGGCGGTACCGCGGCTTTTATCGATGTTGAGCACGCGCTTGACCCGATATATGCCAAGGCGCTCGGTGTTGATATAGACAGCCTGCTGGTTTCGCAGCCCGATTCGGGTGAACAGGCACTTGAGATAGCAGAGGCACTGGTGCGTTCGGGCGCTATTGACATAATTGTTATAGACTCGGTAGCGGCGCTTGTTACTAAGGCGGAGATCGACGGAGAAATGGGCGATTCGCATGTCGGACAGCTTGCGAGGCTGATGTCGCAGGCATTAAGAAAGCTTACAAGCGTGCTTTCAAAAAGCGACTGCGCGGCTATATTTATCAATCAGCTGCGTGATAAAATCGGCGTGGTTTACGGCAATCCAGAAACCACTACCGGCGGCCGCGCACTGAAATTTTATTCAAGCGTCCGCATTGAGGTGCGTAAGGGCGAAGTCTTAAAGGACGGCAGCGATATGGTCGGAGTGCGCACCAAGTGCAAGATAGTCAAGAATAAGGTCGCGCCGCCCTTCAAAACGGCAGAATTCGATATAATGTACGGCAAAGGAATTTCTCATGTCGGTGAGCTGGTAGACGTCGGCGTCGATACCGGTGTGCTTAAGAAGTCCGGCGCCTGGTTCTATTACGGAGAAACAAGACTCGGACAGGGCCGTGACAACGTTAAAAAGCTTTTTGAGGAAAATAAGGAGCTTGCAGACGAGATAGAAGGTAAGATAATAGAAACGGTAAAAAATAACGGAGAACCGGTGACTTCCGCAGAGCCTCAGACCGAGGAAGCGCCCGAGGCGGAACCGGCAAGGCCTCATAAGCGGGTAGATATAGATATAGCGGTTGACGAATGATGAGGATAGTTTCGCTGGCGCGTGAAAAAAAACATCTTACAAGGCTTGCCTTCGAAGACGGCGGTGACTGTCTGCTCGATAATGATACCTGCTCTGAAAATGCGCTGCGTACAGGCGGGGAGCTTACCGGCGAAAGGCTTGCGGAGCTTAAATACGATTCCGAGTACCGCCGGGCCAAATCCCGCGCGCTCTGGTATCTCGACCGCGGCGACCACACCGAAAAAGCGCTGTACGGAAAGCTGATAAAGGCGGGATTTGACAAAAGAGCCTCAGCGGCGGTAATAGCCCGCCTTGCGGAGCTTGGTGTTGTCAATGACCGCCGCTTTGCCGAAAATTTTGCCGAGCGGTGCAGAGAAAGTAATATCTCCCGCAGAGAGACTATGAGAAAGCTGTTGGAAAAGGGTGTTCCTTATGAGCTTGCGAAAGAACTGCTCAATGAGACCGAAATCGACGAGGAAGCGCAGATAAGGGCATTAATCCAAAAAAAGTACGCCGGAAGGCTTGCGGAAGAAAAGGGTCCTGAAAGGGTATATGCCGCGCTGATACGCCGCGGGTTTTCTTTCGGTGCGGTACGCAGTGTACTTAAAAAATACAGTGAAGAGCTGGAATTCAGTGAGGAATAAAAATGTATAAGATAAGTATGGTGTCGCTCGGTTGTCCTAAAAATCAGGTCGATGCGGAAATGATGCTTTATACCCTTAAAAATGCGGGTTTTGACATATGCTCAGAGGAGGCAGAGGCCGACGCGATAATCATTAACACCTGCGGTTTTATCGAGGATGCCAAAAAGGAAGCGATAGAAAATATTCTTGAAGCCGCTCAGTACAAAGTGTCAGGGAAATGCAGGGCGTTGATAGTCACCGGTTGTCTGGCCGAGCGCTACCGCGACGATGTTACCGAGGAGATACCCGAAGTCGATGTCTGCGTAGGTATCGGCTCAAACAGCAAAATCGCCGAGATAGTCAAATCTGCTCTCGAGGGTAAAAAGCGGAATATATACGGCGAAAAATCCGCGCTTGATTTAAACGGCGGAAGGATTTTAGGCGGCTATCCGTTCAGCACATATTTAAAAATCGCCGACGGCTGCGATAACTGCTGTACCTACTGCGCTATTCCTAAGATACGCGGCAGAATGAGAAGCCGCAGTATAGAAGAATGCGTTGCCGAAGCTGAGAGGCTCGCCGCAAACGGCGTCACAGAGCTTACGGTAGTGGCACAGGATACCACCGCCTACGGCACGGATATTTACGGTGAGCCGAGACTTGCCGAGCTTTTGCGTGAGCTGTGTAAAATAGAGGGTCTGCACTGGATACGCACGCTTTATACTTATCCCGATAAAATAACCGACAGGCTTTTGGAAACAATAAACGAAGAGGAAAAATTGGTTAAATACCTTGATATTCCGCTTCAGCATGTAAACGGTGAGATTTTGAAAAAAATGAACCGCCGCGGAGACAGGGAAAGCATTTCGGCGCTGGTAAGAAAAATAAGGGAGAAAATTCCCGGCGTCACCGTGCGCACGACGCTGATTACCGGATTCCCCGGAGAGACCGAGGAGCAGTTTGAAGAGCTTGCGGAATTTGTAAAGGAAACAAGGTTCGACAGGCTGGGCTGCTTTGCTTATTCTGCGGAGGAGGATACCGCCGCGGCCGGCTTTGACGGACAGATAGACGAACAGGTAAAAACAGACCGCGCGGAAAATATTATGGAGCTTCAGCTGAGAATCTCGGCTGAGAAAAACGAAGAGAAAACCGGAACGGTTACCGAGGTGCTTATCGAGGGCTGGGACGACTATATAAAGTGTTATTTCGGCAGAACGCCGGCCGACGCGCCCGAGGTGGACGGCAAGATATTTTTTATGTCGCCGCGTCCCCTTGTTATCGGCGATTATGCTAAGGTGCAGGTAAATGACAGCCTTGATTATGATTTACTGGGAGAGTTGGCAGAATGAATACACCGAATAAGCTTACAATTGCGAGGATAATCGCGACCCCGTTTTTTATGGCGGCGCTGATGATAGAGTTTCCCTATCATTACACTGCGGCGCTGATACTTTTCGCTGCCGCGTCGCTTACCGATATGATAGACGGTAAGCTGGCGCGGAAGAATAATCAGATAACCGATTTCGGCAAATTCCTTGACCCTCTGGCCGACAAGATGCTTACCACCGCCGCCTTTTTAGGCTTTATCAAAATGGGAATCGGCTGGCAGGTTACCTGGATCGCGTTTATAGTTCTTTTCCGTGAATTTCTTATTTCCTCACTTCGGCTTGTCGTCGTGTCGAGCGGCGGAAAGGTCATAGCGGCGAATATGTGGGGCAAATGTAAAACGGTAAGCCAGATGGCGGGCATTATCTTCGCACTGCTTTCATATGCCCTTATCTCCGATTTCGGTATCGGCGGCGAGGCTTTTGCAGATGTCTGCAATATAATAATCAGTGTACTTTTCTGGATCTCCGCCGTATTATGTATTATATCGGGGGCAATTTATCTCTTTTCGAGCAAGGAGTACATTGATCCCGCAAAATAATCCGTAGGGGGTTTTTCATTTGTTTAAGAAGCTTCGCGAGGATGTGAACGCGGTAAGGGACCGGGACCCTGCCGCCCGCAGCTTTCTTGAGGTAATGCTGCTCTATCCCGGAGTCAAGGCGATAAGAATGTACCGCAGGGCACATTTTTATTATAATCACGGGCTTCATTTTCTGGCACGGTATGTTTCTCAGCGTGCCGCCCGCAAGACCGGTATTGAGATACACCCCGGCGCTAAGATAGGCCGAAGGCTTGTTATCGACCACGGCACCGGGATAGTTATAGGAGAGACCGCCGAGATAGGCGACGATGTGCTTATTTATCAGGGCGTGACTCTGGGAGGCACCGGAAAGGATACCGGAAAGCGGCATCCGACGGTCGGGAACAATGTTATGATTAGCGCGGGCGCGAAGGTATTGGGTCCGTTTAAGATAGGTGATAATTCCCGCGTGGCGGCGGGCGCCGTTGTGCTTAATGAGGTGCCGCCTAATTCCACTGTGGTCGGCGTGCCGGCAAGGGTTGTAAAGCTTGACGGAAAGCGGGTCGGCTGCGAAAGTCTTGACCAGATACATATTCCGGACCCGGTCAAGCAGAAGATGGAATGTCTTGAAAAGCGCATAAGCGAGCTTGAAAAGCTTTTGAGCGAAAGGGAGAATCAGAATGAGGATATTTAACACCCTTACAAGAAGTAAGGATGAATTTATACCGATAACCGAGGGTGAGGTCAAAATTTATGCCTGCGGGCCTACGGTATATAATTATATACATATCGGCAATGCTCGGCCGCTTTGTGTATTTGACGTGCTGCGCCGTTATCTGGAATGGCGCGGCTATAAAGTTGAATTTGTCCAGAATTTTACCGATATAGACGATAAGCTGATAAACCGGGCTAAAGAAGAAAACACCACGGTTCCGGAGCTTGCAGAGAAATATATCGGAGAATTCTGGGTGGACGCCAAAGGGCTTAATGTGCGTGAGGCGACGGTTCACCCCCGTGCGACCGAAAATATTAAACAGATACAGGATATAATTTCAGAACTTATCGAAAAAGGCTATGCTTATGTTTCGGGCGGGGATGTTTATTACCGTGCCAAAAAATTCGATGGCTACGGTAAGCTTTCGCATCAGCCGATGGAGGATCTGGCAGCCGGCGCGCGGATAGATGTAAATGAAGTCAAGGAAGATCCGATGGATTTCTGCCTTTGGAAAGGGGCGAAGCCGGGTGAGCCTTATTGGGAATCTCCCTGGGGGAACGGCCGTCCGGGCTGGCATATCGAATGCTCGGCGATGGCCTGCCGCTATCTCGGCAAAACCATCGATATACACTGCGGCGGACTTGACCTTATCTTTCCGCATCATGAAAACGAAATTGCCCAGAGCGAGGCGGCAAACGGCTGTGAGTTTGCGCATTACTGGATGCATAACGGCTTTATCACAGTGGATCATATTAAGATGTCAAAGTCAAAAGGCAATTTCTTTACGGTGCGTGATGTGGCGCAGAAGTTCGGTTACGAGCCTATACGCTATCTGATGATTTCTTCACAATACAGAGGTCCGATAAATTATTCATATGATATTTTAGAGCAGGCTCAAAATTCTCTGGAGCGGCTTTATACCTGCCGTGACAATATCGATTTTGCGCTGAAAAACGCTGCTGACGGCGGCGAGGTGCCGGAGTTTGTCGAAAAGCACAAAAATGAATTTATTGAGGCTATGGAGGATGATCTCAACACCGCCGATGCGCTGGGCGCTCTGTTTATGCTGGTGAGGGATATAAATACTGCGATTGCGGCGGGTGCAGGCAAAACCGCACTTGAGGCCTTCGCCGATTTATTTGACCAGCTTACCGGAGTTTTGGGGTTGGTGTATAACCGTAAAACCGAAACGCTGGACAGCGAGATAGAATCACTCATTGAGCAGCGTACCGCGGCGCGCAAGGCAAAGGATTTTAAGACTGCCGATGAAATACGTGATAAATTAAAGCAAATGGGCATTACTCTTGAGGATACGCCGCAGGGTGTAAAATGGTCGAGGAGTTAAAAAAAGAGCCGCTCGGCGGAGGTTTTTATATCAACGTCACACGCAGCCATACTTTCGGTACCGACGCGGTGCTGCTGGCCGATTTCGCGGCGGCACGCAAAAAAGACCGATTGGTCGATCTCGGAACGGGGTGCGGTATAATTCCGTTTTTGATGCTGCGGGACGGTCTTTTGGAAGCGGCGGCAGGCGTTGATATAAGCGAAGAAGCCGCCGAACTCTGCCGAAGGACAGGCTGTGAGCTTCAAATCAGCCGATTCGAGGCAATATGCTCAGATATAAACGACTTGAAGGGTAAGCTTGCTTTCGGCTGTCATACTCTGGTGACCTGCAATCCGCCTTATAAGGCGCCTGGAGCGGGCATCAAAAATTCCGACAGCCGGCATACGGTGGCGCGGCATGAGGTCGCCTGCACGCTTGAGGATATTATTTCGGTTTCCGCAAGGCTTTTGCAGACATCGGGCAGGCTTTGTCTCTGTCACCGACCGGAACGGCTTGCCGAGCTTATGCGGCTGATGAGCGAATATAAGGTAGAGCCAAAACGGCTGAGACTTGTCTGCCAGAGAAAAGGCTCGGAGCCATGGCTGGTGTTGGTCGAGGGCCGAAGATGCGGCAGAACGGGTCTGCGTATCGCTCCTACCCTTTATGTGGAGGAAAACGGCCGGTTTTCAGATGAAATCTTAAAAATCTACGGACCGTATAAGCAGGAACATCTGCTTTGATTACGGGGAAGGCAGGGAAAGAAATGCCCGGCAGACTTTATGTCGTCGGTACGCCGATAGGAAATCTCGGTGATTTGAGCCCTCGGGCGGCTGAAACGCTTGAAAAAGCAGATTTTATTGCCGCTGAGGATACGCGGGTCACTTTAAAGCTTTTAAATTATTTGGGGTTAAAAAAAGAATTGCTTTCATATTATGAGCATAATAAAAACGGCCGCGGAAATCTTATAATTGAGCGGCTTAAAAAAGGCGAAAGCTGCGCGCTGGTATCCGATGCAGGCATGCCGGCGATATCCGACCCGGGCGAACAGCTTGTATGCGAGGCGCGTGAAGCGGGTATAGCAGTCGAAGCGGTTCCGGGACCGAGCGCATTGGTAACGGCGCTGGCGGTATCGGGAATGCCGGCGGGCAGATTTTGCTTTGAGGGCTTTTTGTCGGTAAATAAAATAAGCCGCAGGGAGCATTTGGCGTCTCTTGTAAATGAGAGGCGTACAATGATATTTTACGAGGCTCCTCATAAATTAAATTCAACGCTCAGAGATATGCTGAAGGCTTTCGGCAACAGGAGGCTTACGGTTGCCAGAGAGCTTACAAAGCTGCACGAAACGGTGATGAATACTACACTGAAGGATGCGGCGGAATATTTTGAGATAAATGCGCCCCGCGGGGAATTCGTGCTGATAATAGAGGGAAAGCAGGACGAGGAGAAGACATATACTGAGGACGATGCCGTGCTGCTGGCAAAAGGGCTGATTGCCGGCGGTGCCTCTACTTCTTCGGCGGCTAAAGAAGCGGCTGAGGTCACCGGTATAAAAAAAGGCGATATTTACAGGCGTATTATAGGGGAAGCTTAAACGCGGGAAAAATAAATATATGGGTGTTAATATGGCAGATAATAGTTTTAACAGGGATGATATTTTCGCAGCCGCTCAAAAGGCGCTTGAGCAAATGGACAGTTATCAGGATTTCGAGCCGGAGGAAATATCTCCCCCGCCGAGGAAAGGCGGCAGACATTATGCGAAGAAGAAACGCGGATTTGCCGGGTGGTGGCGCGGTCTTGCAAAATGGCAGAAAGGCACGCTTATAACCTGTGTTTCGCTTGTTCTGGTCTTTGCTGTTGCGCTTGGAATACTCCGCATTATGTTTGATTATAATTATAATGAGATTTCGTCAAACCCGGAGGATCTCGGATTTGAAAACGTGATAGACGAAAAGATAGTCAATGTGGCGCTTTTCGGTATAGATACGAGAACAATAGATTCCTTTAAGGGCCTTTCGGACAGTATTATGATACTCAGCATAAATACCGAGACCAAGCAGATAAAGGTGATTTCGGTAATGCGTGATTCTCTGGTGCCGATAACCTATAACGGAAAGACTAAATACGCAAAAATTAACAGCGCCTATTCGCGCGGCGGCCCGGAGCTTGCCATAAAGACGCTTAATACTGTTTTCGGGCTGGACATTTCGGAATATGCCACAGTGAACTTCTTCGGAATGGCAGATATAATTGACGCTGTCGGCGGCATAGACGTTAATCTGACCGAAGGGGAGATAAATGTTTACGGATATGAAAACGGGACAAGAGTCAACTGGGGAATAAACGGCCTTATCGCCGAGCAGTGCAGCAGAATGGGGCTTGACAGCGAGGATTATCTTATAGAAGAGCCGGGGCTTCAGCACATGAACGGAGTACAGGCGGTGGCATATGCGCGTATCCGCCATGCCGAAAACGCCGACGGTGTGAACGATGATTTCGGACGCACCGACCGTCAGCGCTATGTTATGGAGCAGCTTTTCAATAAAGCCACAACTCTCGGAAAATCCCAATATGTTAAGCTGGCAAAGGCGCTTATACCCTGCAGCGAAACCTCCCTTTCCTACAGTGAGATAATGGGGCTTGCTTTCGATGTGCTATTGAAATCTCCCACCTTTGAGCAGGCAAGAATCCCTGATTATAAATATCTGATGCAAAATTCAAGCTATGTTTACTATGACCTTGAATTTGCCAGCAAGCTGATACATGCATTTATATATGATGATATACATCCCGATGATTATATCGAGCAGAACGGAGTAGAGAAAAACGATTGGTACGCCTCAGTTACCGGAGGCTCGTCCGGCAGCGGCAGCAAAAGGCCGAGCAGCGGTTCATCCGGGAACTCGTCGAGCTCTTCGGACGATGATGCCACGTCAAGCAGCAGGCCTGCGGTTTCCGAGCCGGAGCCTTCTGAGCCGGATGACAGTTCAAGCACAGACAGCTCGGGAAGCTCGAGCGGCACCGACAGTTCGGGAAGCTCATCGGATTCCTCAGGCTCTTCAAGCAGCGGCGAATCCTCCGGCGGAGATACTTCGTCAGACAGCTCGTCGGGCAGTTCCTCCGGCGGCTCATCCGACAGCTCAGGGGGCGGCTCTTCGTCGTCGGACAGTTCGGGCAGCAGTAATCCCGAGCCGCCCGATAGCGGAAACGGCGATACATCTCACAATACGCTGGCCGGTTAAGGAGGATATTTGTGCCGCAGAATCTTTACGAGGCTCTCTGGATATTTATGATTTATGCCTTTTTGGGCTGGTGCTGTGAGGTGGCTTTCGCGGCGCTGAATCAGGGAAAATTTATAAACCGCGGCTTTCTGAATGGCCCTGTCTGCCCGATTTACGGCTTCGGTATGCTGGCGGTTGTCGCTCTTTTGTGGCGGCTTCGGGAAAATGTACTTCTGCTGATTCTGGGCTCTGCGCTTCTGACTACTGCGCTTGAACTGGCGGCGGGCTGGATACTCGAACGCTTTTTCAAACAGAAATGGTGGGATTATTCATCGCTTCCGTTTAATTTCAAGGGCTACATATGTCTTAAATTTTCGGTTATGTGGGGTATTGCCGCGGCCTTTGCCGTGGGAGCCGTCCATCCGTTTATATATTTTTTAATTCAAAAGACTCCGTTTTTAATAGGCGCGACAGTTCTGGGGGCTCTGCTTTTACTGTTTGCCGCTGACTTTATAATCACGCTTAAGGAGCTTTTAAAGCTGCCGCTAAGGCTCAAAGCTATGCTGGAGCTTGAAACGGCTCTCAGCGAGCTTGCGGAAAAGATAGGCGGCACATTGAGCGATACGACCGTTTCAGCCGGAGATTTTATTGACGGGCGCCGCGCGAAGGCGGAGGAATTAAAAGCGGAATATGAAAAGAAAAAGGCGGAATATGCCGACCTTATAAAGAACCGCAGCTTTGTGCACAGGCGTGTGTTCAAAGCTTTTCCGAACCTTACAAACGGTAAATATAAGACCGTTGCCGACCGTATTGCCAAATATAAGGAACGTGTATCGGAGAGGATTAAAAATGAAAAAAACAGCCTGTGAAAGCTGTTCAAATTACATATATGATGAGGAAGCCGACTGCTTTTACTGCGATATAGACCTTGATGAGGACGAAATGGGCAGATTTCTGTCATCGGATACCTTTTCATGCCCGTATTATGATTTTTATGATGAATACGGTATAGTCAAAAAACAAAATTAGGTGGAGCTATGTTTTACATATATTTAGTGGTGAGCGCGGCACTGCTGCCGATACTCGATATTTTTTTTGAAATATTCAGGCATCAGTATTCGTGGTGGCTGGTTCCGGTGCTGTTTATCGGCATATTTTTAGGGCTTTCGATACTTCAGCTGCTTGTAATGCTCATTTCCATTGCGCTGATAAACCCAAAGTCGCCGCCTGAGCGCGGAAGCAGATATTACCGTTTCATACTGAAAATATCGCTGCCGCTGATGATGAAATTTGTACGTGCTAAGCTTAACGTGACGGGTGAGGATAAAATCCCGCAGAATACCCGCATGCTGTTTGTCTGCAACCATCAGCACGATATTGACCCGGCTATACTGCTGGCGGCCTTTCCGGACGCCGAGATAGGGTTTATCGCAAAAAAAGAAATATATGTGAATATGCCTTTTGTCGCAAAGGTGATGCACAAGCTTCACTGTCTGCCGATAGACCGTGAAAATGACCGTGAGGCGGCCAAAACCATAATTTCGGCCATAAAGCTTTTAAAGGATGATGTTGTTTCGGTGGCGCTGTTCCCGGAGGGCTATGTCAGCAAATCCTGCGAGCTGCTGCCGTTCAGAAACGGTGCGTTCAAAATCGCTTATAAGGCGCAGGTGCCTATTGTTGTCTGCGTTATAAACAATACCCGAGTCGCGGCTAAAAGCCTTGGCTGGCGTCACAGCGAAATAGATTTAAGGGTGCTCGGCGTTATGCAGTATGAGGATTTCAAGGATATGACCACAACCCAGCTCGGAGAGCTTCTGCACGGGCAGATGTCGGAGGCGCTCAAGGAAATGCGCGGGGAGAATCGGCAACCTCCCTCATCAGCTTTATAACAAGGTTTTTGGAAATTTCCGAGGCTTTGAGACAGTTGGCTTCAAAGTTTTCGGTGCCGTCGCAGGCGGCGTTATCGGTTACGGTGCGCACTGCGATAAAGGGCATACCGTTGGCATAGCAGACCTGGGCTATCGCCGCCGTTTCCATATCGGCCGAAAGCGGCGATAGCTCCGCTTTTATTTTTTCGCGTTCCCCGCCCGCAATGAACCGGTCGCCGGTAACGGAAACGCCTATGTGTACGGTCGGGTCGGCTGCCGCAAGATGTTTTGCGGCTTGCAGCAGATAAGGGTCGCTTTTGAAGTATATGTCCGGCATAAACGGATGAAATTCCGTCAGTATGTCACGGTCGGCGTCGTGATAAGCCGCTTTTTCGGTGATAACGGTATCGAAGATATCGACGCCTTCGGCTATGCCGCC
>USHL01000025.1 GCA_900554525.1 uncultured Oscillospiraceae bacterium
CCCGTAAATTCGGTGTAAATGAAGTTTTTTAATATACATATCGGAGGCTCAATACCGCAAACGAAAAGATTTCTAATAAATTATATTAACTTTATTTATGCTTTCTTAACATTTGCCGCATATAATATAACTGCAAAGAATTAAGAAAGGATAAGGCATATGAATTTCAGGTACAGACTTATGCAGTTTATGTCGGGGCGCTGCGGACCGGATGAAATCTTCATCACGGTGTTTTCGGTGTCGGTAGCGCTGTCGCTGATTAATGTCTTTGTCCGTTCTCTTATTCTTCAGCTTGTGGTTTATGCGCTGATTGTTTACTGTGTATTCCGTCTATTTTCCCGCAATACCGAACGGCGCCGCCGTGAAAACAGTTGGTTCAAGGATAAAATACATTTTATAAAGAGAAGGAAAGAGTTTATAAGACAGCGCCGTGCCGATAAATGCCATGTTTATAAAAAATGCCCGTCCTGCAAGGCCATACTTAAGCTTCCGCACCGTATCGGGGTTCATAAAACAGTCTGCCCGAAATGCGGCAGGGAGTTTACCGTTAAGGTCAGGAAATGAAAGGAATATCTCTTAAAAGGGCAGTACTGGTTCATACAGGTGCGGTATGTGCAATAGTTATATATTTTCTGCTGCCGATAAAATGTCCTATAAAATATTTTTTAGGCTTTGACTGCCCGACCTGCGGTATGACACGCTCGCTGACGGAGCTTTTAAAAGGCGATATTGCGCTGTCGCTTGAGTTTAATCCTATGACGGTTCCGTTTTTGCTGCTGGTGCTTTTCGCTTTACACCGGAGGCTTTTTCCTATAAAGTCAAAGACAGCCAATATAATTATTATTTTCGGCACCGTATGTGTTATGATTTCATATATTATGCGGTTGATTTTTATCTAAAATTAAGTATTGTATTTATCGGTTATATAGTGTATAATATATAACATAATCTACATTATAAATAAAATTTAAGGGGATTATGTTATGGACCAGAACAAAGTAGACATGTATATGATGGCAAACAGCAAGTATTTTCCTTCCGAGAAGATTATGTACATAAAGGAAAAGCTGATGAGCCTTGATGAAAGCAAATTTGCTATGATATCCACTATTGATTTTAAGGAACCAACGACTATTTTGCTTATTTCCATTTTTTTGGGGAGTCTGGGTATAGATCGTTTTATGCTCGGCGATATAGGTATGGGCGTTTTAAAGCTTTTGACCTGCGGCTGCTGCGGTATTCTTACGATAATAGACTGGTTTACCGTTCAGAAAAGAGCAAGAGAGCTTAATTTTAATAACTTTATGATGCTTTTATAAGAAAACTTAAACTTAAAGCGGCGTCTGTTTCGGCGGATGCCGCTTTGTTTTGCACTTTATAGCAGATTTTGAAACAGCCGCTCCGACCGGAAGGGTCTATTTGTTTTATAAAGAGGTTTAATTATGGCATTTGCCGTAATATTCAGCGAAAAGGTCAAATGCATAAAATGCAGTTGACAAATATGTGTTTATACTGTATGATATAAGTAATTTTATTTTTAGGAGATGGTTTTGTGGACGACAGTCCTGCGGGGAGTATTATACTCTTTGTATTGTTGATTACTTTAAGCGCCTATTTTTCCGGAACGGAAATATCCTTTGCATCGGTAAACCGGATACATATGATGAGCAAGGCCTCGAAAGGTCAGAAAAGCGCCGAACGGGTGCTGCATATTCTGGACAATTTCGATGAAGCTCTTTCGGTTTTGCTGATAGGAAACAATATCGTCAATATCGGGTGCGCCACTTTGTCTGCTGTTATAGCCAGTCAGATATGGGGCACAAAAGCGGTTTCGATTGCTACAATTATCACCACGGTGGTGATATTTATTTTCGGTGAAATGCTTCCAAAGGTTTTTGCAAAATCCTGTAATGAGCGTTTTGCGGAAATAGTCTCGGGCTCACTTTTGCTGCTGATGAAAGTTTTAAAACCGCTGTCTGCTATGTTCACGGCACTTTCAAGGCTGGTGTCCAAGCCGTTTAAAAAGCATACCGAGAACCAGGTCACTGTGACCGAGGATGAGCTTGCCGATATTGTGGAAAATATTTCGGAGGAGGACGGTTTCGATGAAGAAACCGGGCGGCTTGTCAAATCAGCAATGCGCTTTTCCAACTTCTCCGCATCGGATATAATGGTTCCATGGGGTCAGGTGCTTAAAATCGGTACCGGACTCAAAACCGCCGAAATACTTGATATTGTGAAGGATTCCGTACATTCGCGTATTCCGGTTGTGGACAGGGCCGGAAATCTTAAGGGGATTCTTCAAATCCGAAAATTTTTAAAAGCTTATATGAAATATAACCATAATGTGGTTTTGGCAAGCGTTATGGACTATCCTTATTATGTCAATGCCGACGCTCCGATAGACGAAATACTTACAGAAATGAGTAATCACCGCCGCAATCTTGCCGTCGTTATCGGAAAGAACGGTGAAATCCTCGGCATACTTACGGTTGAAGATATACTGGAGGAGCTCGTCGGCGAAATATATGATGAGGATGACGCGGGAGGTGCCGGCAATGGTTGACGCCTTCAGATATATAGCGATTGCTTTTTTGATAATGGTTTCCGCCTTTTTTTCGGCTACCGAGATTGCTTTTGCAAGCGTAAATCCGTTGCGTCTTAAAACCCGCCAGCAGAAAAAAGATACTCTGGCGGTCAGACTCGCACTGAGGATTTCGGAATCCTATGAAAATGCGCTTGGTGCCGTGCTTGTCGGAAACAACCTTGCAAACAATGCCGCTTCTTCTATTGCTACGGTTATAGTTATAGGCTATCTCGGCGATAATTTTGCCTGGGTAGCTACGGCTGTTATGACGCTGCTTGTTCTTGCATTCGGTGAAATTATTCCTAAGGTGTTGGCAAAGCAGTTTTCCGAGCAGTTTTCAGTGGCTGTTGCGATACCGATTCATATACTGACAGTTATATTAAAGCCGGTTACGGTCGTGATGATGGCATTTATCAATCTGCTTTCAAAGCTGTGGAAATCAAGCATTACCGAAGATACGGTTTCGGAAGACGACCTTGAGAATATGATTGATATCGTTGAAGATGAGGGTGTGCTTGATGAGGATCAGTGCGATCTTCTCCAAAATGCACTTAGCTTTGATGAAGTGCTGGCTTATCAGGTAGTTACGCCGCGAGTCGATATGGATGCATTGGACATACACGACCCGTATGAAAAAAATCTTCGCAAGATAAACGAAACTACTTATTCGCGTCTGCCTGTGTACGAGGACACGCCCGATAATATAATCGGAATACTTCACCTTAATCATTTTTATAAAGAGTATGTAGACTGCGAAACGGTTGACATACGTTCACTGCTGCTGCCGGTGACATATGTTCATAAAACAATGCCGCTGCCGGATGTGCTTGAAAAGATGAAAGATTCCAAATCGCATATGGTTGTAGTGCTTGATGAATACGGAGGCACTATGGGTATCCTTACTATGGAGGATGTGCTTGAGCAGCTTGTCGGAGAAATTTTTGACGAAACCGATGAAATAGAGCGGGAGTTTGTCTGCATAGACGATACTCATTTCGAGGCTGACGGAGATATGCGTATCCACGATTTCTTCGATGAGTTCGATATAGATATCGAAGATGATGAGGATTTTGATAACGATAACGCCACTGTCGGCGGCTGGACGGTGACAATGCTCGACGGCGAGGTAAACGAGGGCGACAGCTTCAGGTTTGAAAACCTTGTTATAACCGTTAAAAAAGCCGAGGAGCACCGTGTCGAGCGTATTTCGGTAGAAAAGCTGCCTGAGGAGACGGAAGAGTAATATGGAACCGCATGATTATGAAGTTATAAAAATCGACGGTGAATACGCCACTCTAAAGGATATTGAAAGCGGGGCGGAGCTGTTTATCGCGCTGGCACTGCTGCCGCAGGGAACCGATACAGGCTCTCTGCTGCATTATGAAATGTTCGGGTATTCGCTTAAATAAAGGAAAAGCACGGAAGCTGATTTCTTCCGTGCTTTTTTCATTTAAATATCGGCTGAGTATGCAGTTATGATTCTTCGAGGAATTTTTCGACCGTTTGGTTGAATTCAACACTCTGGGCCTTGGCAATGTTATGTCCCCCTGGCAGAAAGCAGAGCCGGGCGTTCGGCAGGGAATCCGCGATCAGTCCGGTATGCTTTTCCTTAATTAAATCCTTTGACCCTGCTATGACAAGTGTGGGAATATCAAGCGTTCCGAGCTCTTCGGGCAGAATGTCGGGTTCCTTTACCATAAGCCTAAAAAATTCCCGCCGCCGGGCGGCCTTGCGGCTGACCTTAGACAGGGCGCAGCTTAGATAAAACAGCGCTTCCGCCGGTATCAGAAAAGATTTTTTAAGCCCTTCCGGGTAAAGGTTTGCGCCGTTTAAAACCAATCGGTTTACATAATCCGGATACTTTAGTGCAAATATCAGAGCAATGTTGCCTCCGTCCGAAAAGCCGAGTAGATTGGCTTTTTTGATTTCCAGCTTTGTCAAAAGCTGATATAGGTCTTCGGCAAACTGCTCCAGCGTAAACGGCGATACTCCGCGCGGAGAGCGCCCATGTCCTCTTGTGTCAACGGCTATAACGCGGTAAAGCCGAGAAAAATGGGTTATCTGATTTTTAAAATATTCGCTGCTCTCGCCGTTGCCGTGCAGCAGTATCAAAGGGGTGCCGAAACCCTGATCGGTATAATAAAGTTCAAAAGCCATTCTATGTTCCTCTTATAAAAAATATATTTAATAATAACACATACCCGGCCGTAAAACAAGATATATATCTGTCATAAATTCGTCCGAACACACATATGCTTTACCAAAAGACAGTCAAACGTATGGAGGAAGAGCTATGACAAACGTAAGCATCTATCAGGATATTGCCACGCGCACCGGCGGCGATATTTATATCGGAATCGTAGGCCCGGTGCGGACCGGCAAATCCACCTTTATCAAGCAGTTTATGGATAAATTGGTGCTGCCGAATATTCCTGAGGAATATCAGAAGGAAAGAGCTAACGATGAACTGCCTCAGTCCTCCTCGGGAAGAACTATAATGACTACCGAGCCGAAATTCATACCCGAAAAGGGAGTGCAGATCAATGTCGACAATACCGCCAGTATGAACGTGCGGCTTATAGACTGCGTCGGTTATATTGTGCCGAGCGCGCTCGGCTACATAGAGGGAGATCAGCCGCGAATGGTTATGACGCCATGGTTTGAGGATCCGATACCCTTTAATATGGCGGCGGAAATAGGAACCCGCAAGGTTATAAACGAACATTCAACCATAGGGCTTGTCATTACGACCGACGGAAGTATCAGCGATATTCCGCGCGAGGAATACGAAGAGGCCGAGGAACGTGTAATTGATGAGCTTAAGGGTATAAACAAGCCCTTTATAGTGCTTTTAAACTGTATGTATCCGGATTCTGCCGAGGCCGCGGAGACCTCCGCGCGCCTGAGTGAAAAATACGGGGTGCCCGTACAGCCGGTAAACTGTCTTGAGCTTGATGAAAGCGATATTAAATCAATACTTTCCCGCATACTTTTTGAATTTCCGATACGGGAGATATGCATAAGCTTCCCGCGCTGGATAAATTCACTGCCGCTTGACCACTGGCTGCGTTCGGATCTTACCGAAACGATAAAATCCTCTGCGGCGGGAATAAAGCATATACGTGATATCAGCAGATTTGAAACTGCGTTTGACGGAAATCAGAATGTCGACGGCGCCGAAGTGGAGGGTATAGACCTTGGATACGGCAGCGCCTCGGTTATGATAAACGTAAAGAAGGCATTGTTTTACAAGGTGCTGGCCGAAACTACAGGGCTTATAATAAACGATGAGCAGGAGCTTATGGAAAATATACGCGAGCTTGCTCAGATGAAAAAGGAATATACCAAGGTTAAGGGCGCGCTCGATGAAGTAGAGGCCACCGGGTACGGCATAATAATGCCGGAAATCGAGGATTTGAAGCTTGAGGAGCCGGAGATTATGAAGCAGGGCGGGCGCTACGGCGTGCGGCTGCGCGCTTCGGCACCGTCAATACATCTGATGAAAGCAAATATAACCACTGAGGTAAGTCCGATAGTCGGAAGTGAAAAACAGTCGGAAGACCTTGTTATGTATCTTCTCAGCGAATTTGAGGAAAATCCCGTAAAGATATGGGATTCCAATATATTCGGCAAGTCGTTGCATGAGCTTGTCAATGAGGGACTGCATACTAAGCTGTCGAGAATGCCGGTGGACGCCCGTATGAGGGTGCAGGAAACCATTGAGCGTGTCATAAACGAAGGCTGCAACGGCCTTGTATGCATAATTTTATAATATTTGGACATCCGGAAAGTAACAGGCTTTCCGGATGTTTTTTTATTAATTTCAAATTTTTTCTGCGCCGATATTTAATTGTATCGAGTAAGGTTTTGTCGGTTAGCTTTATTCATTAATATATATCTGCGGAACGAATAAATCTTTATGCGTTCTTAATATCTCTGCGGTTTTTGCTTATACTGTCTTTATATGGATTAAGATAATATAATGGCAGTAAAAATAACACGGGTGTGAGTTATGAAACAAAGAAAGCATCTTTCATCTTTTCAAATTATTATACTCGGATTTTTTTCTGTGATAATGCTCGGCGCGCTGCTTTTAATGCTGCCGTTTGCGGTAAGAGAAGGGGAAAAAAGCGCCTCATTTATCGATGCGCTTTTTACTTCTACCTCGGCGGTATGCGTCACGGGGCTTGTTATTCACGACACGGCAACCTACTGGTCGTATTTCGGGCAGTTTGTCATTATTCTTTTGATACAGGTAGGCGGTCTCGGTGTAGTTACCATTGCTCTCGCGGCGGTAAGATTTTCCGGGCGCCGAATAAGCCTTATGCAGCGAAGCACTATGCAGGAAGCCATCGCGGCGCCGCAGCTCGGGGGAATAATTCGCCTGACCGGCTTCATTCTAAAGGTTTCGTTTTGTATAGAGCTTATAGGAGCAGCACTGCTTTCAACGGTTTTTTGCCGGGACTTCGGCATACTTAAGGGGCTGTGGTACTCGATATTCCATTCGGTTTCGGCCTTCTGCAATGCGGGCTTTGACCTTATCGGCGTCAGGAAACCGTTTTCATCTCTGACTACATACAGCGCTCAGCCGATTGTCAATATCACGATCATGCTGCTGATAGTTATAGGAGGTATAGGCTTCCTGACCTGGGATGACATTAAGAACAACGGCTGGCATTTTAAGAAGTACCGTATGCAGAGCAAGGTAATACTTACGGTGACATCCCTGCTCATACTGCTGCCGGCGGTGTATTTCTTCTTTTTTGAATTTTCGGATATGCCGCTCGGTGAGCGTATTTTAGCTTCGTTTTTCCAGTCCGTAACACCGAGGACAGCCGGCTTTAACACCGCCGATCTTACTGTGATGAGTCAGACGGGGCAGATGCTTATCATAGCGCTTATGCTTATAGGCGGCTCGCCCGGTTCTACTGCCGGCGGTATGAAAACAACCACGCTGGCGGTTATGGTTTCATCGGCTGTTTCGGTCTTTCGCAAGAGGGATCAGGTACACTTTTTCGGGCGCCGTATTTCCGACAGCGCAGTGCGCAGCGCGGCCACGATAATGTTCATGTATATATCTCTCTTCCTTTTGGGCGGAATGATAATAAGCCGAGTGGATGATATAACCCTGATTGAGGCTTTATTTGAGACCGGCTCTGCTATAGGCACGGTAGGACTTTCACTCGGAGCCACTCCGGGACTTGGTACGCTTTCACATTTGATACTCATATCCCTGATGTTTTTCGGCAGGGTAGGCGGGCTTACACTTATATTCGCGGCGCTGTCAAACAAAAATTCCAACGCCGTTAAATATCCGGAAGAAAGAATCACAGTTGGATAAAGGAGAAACTTAAACTATGAAATCAATATTGCTTATAGGTCTCGGACGCTTCGGCAGACATATTGCCGAGAAGCTCAATGAGCTCAATCATCACGTAATGGCGATAGATAAGGAGGAAAAACGCGTAGAGTCTGTCCTTCCGTTTACGACCGGCGCACAGATAGGCGACAGCACCGACGAGGAATTTATGCGCTCACTCGGCGTCAGAAATTTTGACGTGTGCATTGTCGCTATCGGAGACAACTTCCAAAGCTCGCTTGAAACCACGGCGCTTTTAAAGGAGCTGGGCGCCAAGTTTGTGGTATCGCGTGCTACTCGCGATGTACATGCCAAATTTCTTTTGCAGAACGGCGCAGATCAGATAGTTTATCCTGAAAAGCAGCTTGCCGATTGGACGGCGATACGTTACAGCTCTGACCATATTTTCGATTATATAGAGCTTGACGGCGATTATGCGATATTTGAAATAGAGGTGCCTGAGGCTTGGGTGGGAAAAACCATCGGGCATCTGGATATACGAAAGAAATACGATATCAATATTATGGCACTCAGAGAAAACGGCGTTCTGCATATGAATATAACGCCGGAAACCATGCTGACCGAAAGCGCGGCTTTGCTGGTGCTCGGCGATATAAAAAGTATACAGAAGTGTTTTCATATCTGACCGCCTTATGACGGGAGCGGCAAAGAATGGAAAATATATTGTTGACCGCAGGACTTATTTTTGTAATCATAATAGGCTTTTGGGCCGTACATATGCTTGATAAAACACTTGCCGGGCTTGGGAAAACAACACGGCGGACGAAACCGAATAAAACTCTCAAAGTTTCATGGAATACCGGGAAAAACGCAGCTCTTAAAACTTTGCTTAATTTTTTTATAAAATAAAGTCGTGGCAAAAGAAACGTGTTTGTGATATAATTTATATCACGAAGGGGGTGTCGTTTTGCCGCAGGAAGTACAGAATGCCGAAAAGCTTTTACGTGCGACGGGAAATGAGGAAACCGATAAAATCCGGGGAAGACTGAAGATATTTTTCGGTTATGCGGCAGGTACGGGAAAGACCTGTGCGATGCTTAAAGCGGCTGGAGAAGCGAAAAGCCATGGCATTGATGTTGTGGCAGGGTATATAGAAACTCATGCAAGACCCGAGACCACTGCATTGCTTAGGGGAATCGAATGTCTGCCGTCTTTAAAGGTTAAGCAGAGCGGCATAACAGTTAATGAATTTAATCTTGATGCCGCTCTTGCCAGAAGACCCGAGTTGATTCTTGTGGATGAACTGGCGCATACCAATGCCGACGGCTGCCGCCATATTAAGCGTTACCAGGATGTGGAGGAGCTTTTAAAGGCGGGAATAAATGTCTATACTACCGTGAATGTACAGCACATAGAAAGCCTTAACGATACGGTAGAGTCGATCACGGGTGTTGCCGTCAGCGAAAGGATACCCGACTGTGTTTTTGACCGTGCCGACCAGGTAGAGCTTATCGATATTGAGCCGCAGGAGCTGGTTGAGCGTCTTCAGGAAGGTAAGGTATACGGCGAAAAACAGGCTCAAAAATCGGCAAACAAATTTTTCAACGCCGATAATCTTACAGCTTTGAGGGAGCTTGCGCTCAGACGTTGTGCAGACCGTGTAAATCTTCTGACGGAAAACGCGCGAATCAAAAAAAATGCCGATTATCATACGGACGAGCATATTCTGGTCTGCCTTTCCTCGTCACCTTCCAACGGCAAGATAATACGAACCGCGGCGAGAATGGCAGGTGCTTTTCACAGCAGCTTTACCGCGCTGTTTGTGGAAACTCCGGATTTTGCGGCGATGAGCGAAGAGAACAAAAAACGGCTGCGTGCAAATACCCGTTTGGCACGTCAGCTTGGCGCTAAGGTAGAAACTGTATATGGCGATGACGTTCCTCAGCAGATAGCGGATTTTGCACGGCTTTCGGGCGTTTCAAAAATAGTTATAGGCAGAAGCTCAGCTGCAAGAAAGCATTTGTTCAGCAAACTAACTCTTACCGAAAGGCTGATAATTGCGGCGCCTAATTTGGATATTCATATTATTCCGGATTTCACTTCGGCAGCGGCAAGGTATCACGCTGAAAAGATAAAAAGAAAAAACAGTATTGCGTTTTCAGCTGCCGACATTCTTAAAAGCATAATAGTATTGGCTGCCGCCAGTCTTATCGGAATTATATTTTACAGTTTAGGTTTGACAGAGGTAAATATCATAACCGTATATATTCTCGGCGTAATGATAACCTCGGTCATTACCGGAAAACGTATTTACAGCCTTGCGATGGCGGTCGTGAGCGTTTTTGTCTTTAATTTTATGTTTACCGAACCGCGCTATACGCTGCTTGCTTACGACAGCAAATATTCGGCTACCTTTGCGGTTATGTTTATTGCGGCGTTTATAACCGGAACGCTTACGGTACGGCTTAAGAACAATGCGCGGCAGTCGGCTCATGCGGCTTTCCGCACAAAGGTTTTGTTTGATACCAATCAGCTTTTGCAGCAGGCAAAGGACGGAATGGAAATCGCGGATATTACCGCTAATCAGCTCATTAAGCTTTTAGGGAAAGACATTATTATATATCCGGCGAAAAAAGCATCGCTCGGTGAGCCGTATATTTATACGGCTGACGGAGAGCCGCTTGAAGAGGAAATGACCTCTCCCGACGAAAGAACCGTCGCAGACTGGGTATTCAGGAACAACAAGCATGCGGGGGCCGGTACGGATACTTTTTCAAATTCCAAGGCTTTGTATCTCTCAATACGCGTAAACGAAAATGTTTACGGCGTTATAGGAATAGTGGTGGGCAGTGAACAGCCGGATACCTTTGAAAACAGTATATTGCTTGCTATACTCGGCGAAAGCGCGCTTGCAATGGAGAATGTCAAAAACGCCAGGGAAAAGCAGGAGGCGGCGGTGCTTGCCGAAAACGAACAGCTCAGGGCCGACCTGCTGCGTGCGATTTCGCATGACCTGCGCACTCCGCTGACCTCGATTTCCGGCAACGCCAATAATCTGCTGGCCAACGGCGGCAGACTTGACGACGATACAAAAAAACGTATCTATACCGATATTTATGACGATTCAATGTGGCTCATAAACCTGGTCGAAAATCTTTTGTCGGTCACAAGACTTGAGGACGGCCGCATGCATCTGCATATTTCCGCTGAATTGGTTGAAGATGTGGTCAATGAGGCGCTGCGCCACGTAAACCGTAAAAGCGTTGAGCATAATATATCGGTTGAACACAAAACAGAGCTTCTGCTGGCCAGAATGGATGCGCGACTAATAAATCAGGTAGTAATAAATATTGTGGATAATGCCGTTAAATATACGCCTAAGGGTTCTTATATAAAGATAGTGACAGAGCGCCTAGGAGACAAGGCGGTTATCAGCATAACCGATGACGGTCCGGGAATACCGGATGAAATGAAGCCGCATATTTTCGAGATGTTTTACAGCGGCGCGAATACGGTGGCGGACAGCCGCCGCAGCTTAGGTATAGGGCTTGCGCTCTGCAAATCAATCGTTGCCGCTCACGGCGGTGAACTGACGGTATCGGATAATATTCCGCATGGCGCGGTTTTCACCTTTACTTTACCCATACAGGAGACGCATTTATATGAATAAATTACTGGTTTTAGTCGTGGAGGACGATGCGTCGGTACGCAATCTGATAACCACTACGCTCCGCACCCATGATTACCGCTTTCTGACGGCGGTAAACGGACAGAACGCTGTAATGGAAACATCGTCGCATAATCCCGACGTTATGCTGCTGGATCTCGGTCTTCCGGATATGGACGGTGTGGAGGTAATAAAGAGAATCCGTACCTGGTCAAATCTTCCAATCATCGTGATAAGCGCAAGGAGCGAGGATACCGATAAAATCGATGCGCTTGACGCCGGCGCCGACGATTATCTGACAAAGCCGTTTTCGGTTGAGGAGCTGCTTGCCCGCCTCAGGGTGACTCAACGCAGGCTTGCTATGTCGAACGGCGGCTCCGCCGATGCCGCGGTCTTTCGGAACGGCGATTTAAAAATCGACTATGCCGCGGGATGTGCTTATATCGGTGACAGCGAGCTGCATCTTACTCCTATCGAATATAAGCTTCTGTGTCTGCTCGCAAAAAATGTCGGTAAGGTACTGACTCATACTTATATTACTCAGAATGTCTGGGGCAGCAGCTGGGAAAATGACATAGCTTCACTGCGTGTGTTTATGGCTACGCTTCGGAAAAAAATAGAAAGCGCTCCCGGCTCTCCTCAGTATATACAAACTCATATCGG
>USHL01000026.1 GCA_900554525.1 uncultured Oscillospiraceae bacterium
TAATATCTCCGACCTTCAGATGAGCTATATCACGAATGTCGGTGCAGGACAGGGCTTACTCAAAGTCGGCAGCTCCCTTGTTCCGTTTGTCAATAAGTTCCCACGCAACACCGAGCTTTACAGGCTGATGACAACCAAGTTTGGGGAGGTTTAGGAACGCCAAGAGAAGCCACCAAAAGTAAATTTTTTATGTCTGTTTGTCAGCCCTCTTGATTTTTTGATTGACTGTTGTTATAATATACTTGCATAACTCCTAGAGAGTTGTGCAAGTATAATAATATAACTCCGAGGAAATAATGAAAGTATGGAGGTGCTTTTATGGCTATTGTAAGCGATGAACAGGTCATTAAGGTATTACGGCAATACAATCCGTGGTGGCGTAATCCGTCTGCAATCAAAGAGGAAAGTAAACCGCAGAAGCGACTTGCCTATTATGAAGCACTCAAGATGATAAAGCATAAAACGCTCCGCCGTTTTGCGGTATTGTCTGGAGCAAGGCGTGTGGGTAAGACAACGATTATGTACCAGATGATAGATAATCTGATTGACGAGGGCGTAAGTCCGAAGAACATTCTGTATGTGTCTTTTGACAATCCGATTGTAAAGCTCGTCAATGTAGAAACGGTGCTTTCCATTTACGAGTCACTTTACCCTATCGAGGGAACAAAGTATATCTTCCTTGATGAAATCCAATATACGGATAATTGGGAATTGTGGATGAAAGTCATCTATGACAGCAGAAAGGATATTCGTCTGACCGCAACAGGCTCTGCAAGCCCGATACTGGAAAAAGGTGCAACGGACAGCGGAACGGGCAGATGGAGCGTCTTGAAGATACCGACAATGTCATTTTATGAGTATTGCCGTCTGCTTCAGCTTGAAGAACCGATTTTGCCAGATAGCTTAAAACTCACAAAGCTCGTGAAAATGAGCAATGCGGAGCTTGGCGACCTAATGGACAGATTTGCTCCGTTAGAGGGGCATTTCAACCGCTATCTGATGATTGGCGGTTTCCCAGAGCTTGTATTGTCCGATGATGATATTTACGCTCAACGAATGCTTCGTGAAGATGTAGTTGATAAGGTAATCAAGCGAGATGTGCTTACCCTGTTCAATATCCGCAGTCCGCTTTTAATGGAAAAGCTGTTCTTATATCTCTGTATGAACTCAACGGAGATTTTCAGCGTAACCACGGCGGCAAAGGAATTGGAAAACACTTCGGTCAGCACGATTGACGGCTATATTGAAGCTCTTGAAATGTCTAACCTTATTTATCTGGCAAAGGCAATGGATGTGGGAAGTAAGGGAGCATTAAAGGGCAAGCCGAAAATCTTTATTGCCGACGCAGCTATCCGCAACGCCGTGTTGATGATAGATGATGTGTTATCCGATGAAAAGGAACTCGGAGCAATGGTGGAAACCACCGTGTATAAGCATATCGTATCTTTCTATCAAGGCAGTACGGCACAGCTCGGCTATTTCAGAAAGGCAAAGGACAACCAGAAAGAGGTTGATGTGGTGGTAGAGCTGCCCCGTGAGAAAATTCTCTGCGAGGTCAAATACCGCAACAATTCCCATATTCCTGCAACCGACGCTATTGTTGAACTTTGCAAGGACGAAAAATCAAAGGTAACAAACGCTTTTCTTGTAACAAAGCAGTTAGACGATTTTGGCATTGCAAAGCACGAAACAGCAGTACCGATTTTGCGAATACCTGCCATAGCATTTTTGTATCTGTTAGGAAAGGCAGAAGCAGACGGACAAAACGGAAAAATGTAATATCGAAACCAATTCAGCGTAACGCTCACTTTTTTACAATGTGGGCGTTCTTTTTTTACCAAAAATCGAAAGGAGAATTTTCAATGTCTAATATCCGATTTCGCTCTGCAGCTCATCGGGATTTCTTTCTGGAAATGATGAACAAGAGCAAAGTAAACGACTGTTATCACAGAGCCTTTTTCTATGTAATGGGCATTGCCGCCGAAACAAGGGCAAATATCAACCAGATGTTTGATTTTAAGACGGATTGCATTGAGCCAGAGGGTATGCACGGCGGCTGGCAGACAAGCGGTACGGTCAAGGTCTGCCACCTTGCCTTTAACCTCTGGAACGGTTACACGGAAAAGGAAAACGGACGGTATTTTACGCCAGATGAATTATTCTGTTGTGAATATGCTCCGTACTTTGTTGAGGGTATTAAGGTAAGGTATCCCGAATATTGCAGGGATTTACCTGCACCGAAACAGCAGACTGAACATTCACGATAAGAAAGGACGAAGCTATGAAAAAATATGTAATGCAGATTTGTATTATCGCCGCCGTGTGCCTGTTAGGTGCGACGGCTTTTTGCGGTTATCACATTTATGACCATTATGCACACGAAGCGGAGCAGACAGAAGCCTTTGAGCAGATTGCCGAGGTTGTGGAGCAGGCTCAAACAGGCGAAGAAGCTCCGCAAGTTCCGCTTAACGAGGAAGAAACTATCCTGCCAGAGTACGGGGAGCTTTTCTTGCAAAATCCCGATATGGTAGGTTGGATTTCCATTGCCGGCACGAAGCTCAACTATCCTGTAATGCAGACACCGAATAATCCGAATTTCTATCTGAAGCACAACTTTGAAAAGGCATACAGCGATTTAGGCACACCGTATATTCAAGAAAACTGCAATATCGCAGAGAGCGACAACCTTGTTATTTACGGTCATCATATCAAGGGCGGCAAAATGTTCGGAGCTTTGAATGATTACAAATCCAAGAGCTTCTATGAGGAACACAAAACCATTCTGTTTGATACGCTGACCGAGCAGGCGGAATATGAAATCGTGGCTGTATTCAAGACCGTTGCGTACAGTTCCGAGGGCTTCCGCTACTATGATTTTGTCAACGCGGAAAATGCAGAAGCATTTGACGAATATATCGCCAAATGCAAGGAGCTTGCCCTGTACGATACAGGCGTAAGTGCTGAATACGGCGACAGGCTGATTACGCTCTCTACCTGCGAATACTCAGCACAAAACGGCAGACTTGTGGTTGTGGCGAAAAAGGTATCCTGATGTGACCGCAAAACTTCTGGGAAAGGAGGTTTTGTATGGCTGATATAAAGACCAGAGATGCGGTCAAGGGTACAATTAAGACCATTGACAAGGCTGCCATTGCTTCGGAGCGTATGAAATCCGCTTATGCCAAGACAAAGGACAAGGCGGAACAGGGCTATTATGCCGATGAAAGCTCTGCTACCGAGTACGCTTCGGATAAGGTGTCCTATACCGCCGAGCGTGTGACGGAGGAAGGCGTACACCAATTTAATAAGCAAGGTAAGAAAGGTGTGCAGACCACAAAGGAAAATATCGTCAAGGCAAAGGACGGTATTGCCGATTTTAAGACCAAACGGGCAATGAAATCGGCAGAAAAGCGAGCTTCCAATGTTCACACTCAAACCGTGCGAACAAAAACGCAGGCAGAAAAGACAATCAAGCAGTCTGCCCGAAGTACAGGAAAGACGATAAAATTCACGACCAAAGGTACGGTCAAATCTGCCGAGAAAAGCGTTAAGACGGCTCAATCCACCTCAAAGGCGGCTATCAAGACCGCCGAGCATACCGCAAAGACGGCACAGAAAACTGCACAGGCTTCGGTCAAGGCGGCTCAACGAGCAGCACAGGCAGCGAAAGCAACAGCAAAAGCTACCGCCCACGCCGTAAAGGTTGCAGTGAAAGCGACCATTGCGGCGGTCAAGGCGATTATTGCAGGAACAAAGGCATTGATTTCTGCGATTGCCGCAGGCGGTTGGGTTGCCGTTGTGATTATTATTGTTATTTGCCTTGTCGGTTTGCTTGTCGGTTCGGTGTTCGGTATTTTCTTTTCTGGCGAGGACTCTGGAAACGGTATGACAATGCAAACTGTTGTGAGAGAAATCAATACCGAGTACGATGCCAAACTTGATGAAACCAAGAATGGTACAGCTCACGATGTCCTTGAAATGTCGGGAAGCCGTGCGGTCTGGAAAGAGGTGCTTGCGGTTTATTCCGTCAAGACCAATACCGACCCCGACAATCCGCAGGAAGTCGCCACAATGGACGACAGCAAAAAAGAGCTTCTCAAAAACATCTTCTGGGAGATGAATGAGATAAGCTCCAGAACGGAAAGCAAGACCGAAACACAGATAACCGAGAGCGACGACGGTCACGGCAATATCATACAGACGGAAACCACCGTTACACGCACCTATCTGTATATCACGGTTGCCCATAAGACAGCCGAGGAAATGGCTGACAAGTACAATTTCAATGCAGACCAGAGAGAACAGCTCTCCGAGCTACTTGCCGAGGAAAACAATTCGCTATGGTCGCAGGTGCTATACGGCATTTCTGGCGGCGACAGCGAGATTGTCAATGTGGCATTGTCGCAGGTCGGAAATATAGGCGGTCAGCCTTATTGGAGTTGGTACGGCTTCGAGGGGCGTGTGGAATGGTGTGCCTGCTTTGTATCTTGGTGTGCCAATGAGTGCGGCTATATTGATACAGGCGTTATTCCGAAATTCGCAGGCTGCGTGTTAGGCTCACAATGGTTTATGGACAGAGGTCAATGGCAGGACGGCAGTTTTGAGCCGTCGGCAGGTCATATCATCTTCTTTGATTGGGAGGGCGACGGTGTGACAGACCACGTCGGAATTGTCGAGCGTGTTGAGAACGGAACAGTTTATACCGTTGAGGGCAACTCTGGAGATACCTGCCGACAGAACAGATATGCTATCGGAAGCAGCGTAATTTACGGTTACGGTATCCCTGCCTATTAAAAAAGGGCAAAAGAAAAACCAGAGGATTTTATTCCTCTGGCTCTTTTGCCTTACATAGACCGTTTACGGTTGCTTCGATAACGGAAAGTTCTTTATCGTCCAAATTATCAAGCAGTGTTTCCAAACGCCTGCGGACGGAACTTTTATTTGTTTTCTTATTTGGGAAGATATATTCGTCAACCGAAACATCAAACATTGTGATGAGTTGAATAAACAGCTCAAAGCTCGGGTGCTGACCCTCGTTTTCTACCGACTGAATATGCCTTGCAGAATAATCTACTATTTCCGCTAACTGTTCTCTGGTTACTTTCTTGGCTTCACGGGCTTTTTTAATCGCCTGTCCTATCGGCATAAAATCGAAGTCAAAGTTATTGATTTTCTTGTCCATAAGCTCACCACCTGTACTCGTTTCTTCTACCCTTATATTGTACAGAAATGTAGCCTCTTATTAAACGATGTGAAATCTCTTATAAATAGAGATAATATTTCTTGTTACAAGAGATAAGAATTCATATTTACATACTTGTATTCTTCGAATAAACGAAGTATAATATATTATTATATTGGAGGTGCGATATGGATTATATTACCACGAAAGAAGCTGCCATTAAATGGGGTATCTCAGATAGACGAGTTTTGCAATATTGTAATGATAATCGGATAGATAGAGCAGTTAAAATGAGTAATGTTTGGCTGATACCTAAAGATGCGAAAAAGCCTGCTGATGGGCGATTTAAGAATGGAGATGTGTGATTTTGACGATATTACGGGAGCTATACCAGAACAAAAGGAGTATAGGCGATGAATGAAAAAATTTTAGTTGTAGATGATGAAAAAGAAATAGCAGACTTACTTGAAGTCTACTTGAAAAACGACAATTACACTGTTTATAAATATTACAGCGGTATTGAAGCATTGAAATGTATTGAAGAAACAGAGATTGATTTAGCCATACTGGATATTATGCTGCCTGATATAGACGGATTTCGTATTTGTCAAAAAATCAGAGAAAAGTTTTATTTCCCCGTTATTATGCTTACTGCTAAAATTGAAGACGGGGATAAAATAATGGGGCTTACGATAGGTGCTGATGATTATATTACAAAGCCCTTTAATCCTTTGGAAGTTGTTGCAAGAGTAAAGACACAGTTAAGGCGTTATCAAAAGTATAATAATCCCGTACAAAATCAGCCTTTTCAAAAAAGCGAATATGATATTAGAGGATTGATTATCAACAAAGATACTCATAAATGCTCTTTGTTTGGGAAAGAGGTATCGCTAACCCCTATTGAGTTTTCAATTCTTTGGTATTTGTGCGAACATCAAGGAAAAGTGATTTCCTCCGAAGAACTATTTGAAAATGTATGGAAAGAAAAATATCTTGATAACAACAACACAGTAATGGCACATATTGGACGGCTTAGGGGAAAATTAAATGAGCCAGCCAAAAAGCCAAAATTTATTAAAACAGTTTGGGGGATAGGTTATGAAATTGAATAAAAATGAAAAAAATTATCTGCTTATAACCTTATTCAAAAGCTACATTTTCCAAAGTGCAATTTGTTCTGTGATTATTGTAATATGCACCGCTGTTTTACATACAGGGCTTACTTGGATACTTGACAGGTATGTCGAACATTACTATTTGATTTACAGAGGACTGTACGTTTATATGACAGCACTCATAATATGGGTAATATGTATTATGTGCTTGACTTATAAACTTTTGAAGAAAGTTGTCGGGTATGTCTATGAGCTACAAGCCGCAACGGGAAGATTATTTGATAAAACAGGTGATTATATTGAACTTTCTCCAGAGTTAAGCGAGATTGCGGTTAAAATAAATCACTTGAAACAGGAAGCTGAAAATAATGCAAAACTTGCACAGGAGAATGAACAGCGTAAAAATGATTTGATTATGTACCTTGCACACGATTTGAAAACGCCGCTTTCCTCTGTCATTGGTTATTTGACGCTATTGCGTGATGATGAACAGCAAATACCGCAGGAGTTAAGAAATAAATATCTTTCTATTTCTCTTGATAAGGCTGAACAGCTTGAGGACTTAATTAACGAGTTTTTTGAAATCACAAGATTTAATTTATCAAACATAACGCTGAAATACAGCGATATAAATTTGACACGATTGTTGGAGCAGCTTATATATGAATTTAATCCTATGTTAAAAGAAAAGAACCTACAATGTGTTCTCCATAGTGCAAAGGATATAATGCTTCATTGTGATGCGAATAAAATGCAGCGTGTATTTGACAACCTTTTGCGTAATGCTGCAATTTACAGTTATTCAGATACAGAGATTACAATAACCACAGAGCTTCGAGCGAACAAAGTTACTATTGTTTTTGAAAACTGTGGAGCTAATATTCCCGAAGAAAAATTAGAGCAAATATTCGAGCAGTTCTACCGTGTTGATACAGCAAGAAGTATGGCAAACGGCGGTGCAGGACTTGGACTTGCCATTGCGAAACATATTGTAGAACTACACAAAGGAACTATTGCTGCTAAAAGCAAAGATGAATGTGTTAAGTTTATAGTCGAACTTCCGCTTTCGTAGGAAAATCGTAAGAAATTCCGTAGTAAAAGAAAGGCTTTTTATACGGGCAATCATAAAAAACAAGGCTTTTATTTTGATACAATTATTTGTATCAGGATAAAAGCCTTTTGTATTTCTCTTGAAAAATTAAATAGCAAGGGGGTATATCGGTGAAAAGATACCGAAAGAGATTTGCATTTTTATTCGTGTTGGGTATGATAGTTATTTTGTCTGCCTGCTCTGTCGAAAAACAATCAGGAGAAAATAACGAAGCAAATTCAACGATACAGACAAGTGAAACAGTGACCGTTACTCGTGGTACTCTCACGCCAACAGTATCAGCTCAAACAACGATTATTCAGGCATCGGATTTTGTTTTATCTTCTACTGAAAAAGGAGTTTTTGAAACTTGTGTTACAAGCGGAGATAAAATTACTGCCGGCGGTGTGATAGGAAAAGTATCCGAAAATGAAATAAAATCTCCTGTCGACGGGACGGTTATTTCAGCCACTAACTCGTCTGAAATTATTCCGAACAATTATCCCGTAGCAACCGTAAGATATACGGGCTTTGCTCTAAATGTTGAAGCAGAAAATTTTTTAAAGACTCTGCCAGAGAATACAACATTAAAAGCAAAATTTCAAGTAATCAATGGCGTTGGACCGACGGATATACTTGCCGTTGTAACACCAGCGACAGAATATGCTGAGGGCAGTTCGACAAACACCCTTTTTCCACAAAGTAATGTTTTACAATGCTTGATTGACAAAGATACTGATGTAAAGATAGGACAAAATGCTACGGTTGTTATAACGGCAGGAACAAAAGAAAATATATTATTATTACCGCTTTCGGTCATTGCTGGCAGACAAGGGAAAGGAATGGTAACTGTTATAAAAGACGGAGAGCAAATACAAACTGAGGTTACATTAGGAGCGACGGACGGAGCGTATATAGAGATATTGTCGGGCGTGGAGGAAGGAGATGTTGTTTCTTCTGTTCCCCCAAACCTTGACCCAAGGAGTAATTCATAATATGAATGATAGTAGTGGAGAAAGTTTAATCCAAATAAAAAACTTAACGGCAGCCGTTAGATTAAACAACGGCGATACTTTGGTAACTGTAAATAACGCAAGTATAGAATTGAAAAGAGGAAACAGTTACGCTATTGTCGGCAAATCGGGTTCTGGAAAGACAAGTCTTATATCTATTATCGGTTTGCTGAACCGTTCCTACAAGGGAGAATATCTTTACGATGGAGTTTCGGTATCTGCTTTGACAGACAGAGAATTGTCTATGCTGCGAGCTAATAATATCGGATTTGTTTTTCAAAACTATTCCTTAATCAAGCATTTAAGAGTTTGGGAAAATATCGAACTTCCGTTGCTTTATGCAAAAAAGAATATGGATAGAAAGCAACGCCAAGAAGTAATACGAAATCTTTTGAAAAGTGTTGGTTTAGAAGATAAAGAAAATGATTATCCTGCTAATTTGTCTGGCGGTGAACAACAAAGAGTTGCGATTGCCCGTGCTCTTACGGTATCGCCAGAAGCGATACTTTGTGATGAGCCGACAGGTGCTTTAGATAAGAAAACAGGGCAGCAGATTATGGAACTCTTACTCCAGATTGTGCGTGAAAATAACATTATGCTCTTGTTAGTAACACACGACTCTGATATTGCGAATACTTGCGATACGATTTTTGAAATGGACGAAGGGAGGCTTCGATGTGCTAAAAATGATTTTTAAAGACCTGCGTATCTCACCTCTCCGAAATATCTTAACAAGTATATCTATGCTTGTAGGAATTATAGCAATGATTGGTTCTTTTTTAGTCGGTACACTTGGTAAAGATTATTTAATTTCTGTTAATGCACAGATGTATGGTTGGACGCCTACCTATTCATATTCCATAACAGATTCAGATTTTCAAGACAGCATTAAGATGGAAGAATTTTTTTATAAAATTCGAGAAATTGACGATTGCGTTACCATTACATTTGATATGCGGGAAAATATAATATTTGCTCCGATTGTATCTGTTTCTTCTTTGCAGGGTGCAGCAAATGATATTTATAAAAAAGTCGTGCCTGTCGATGTGGTGCTTACTACAACGGCATATAACAAAATTTATAATCTGCCTATGTCATCGGGAAGTTGGTTTTCTTATTCGGAAACAGAAAAATCCCTTTGTATGGTTGTGAATAAAGAGGCGGAAAGCTATTTTAATACGCCTTATGCAGTAGGAAATACAGGTAGTAGCCTTTCATTAACCCCATTTAATGTAACGGGCACTGTAAATGACGGAAAAGATATTCCTACTGTTTATCTTGATGCACAGGCTGTGGAAGAATTTCTGCCCAATATGTGGCAAGTACAAAATGCAAGTGTTTATTGGCATTTAACAAAAGGTCTTACAACAAATCAGATGTATTCCTCGTTAGATGACATTTTACAAGATACCATAGGCGGACATATAGAATACTCTGGGAGAAGCGATATTGGCGATGCTTATGACTCTGTGCTGTCTATGCTTCAATTAGGACTTTTAATAACCTCGTTTTTATTACTGTTTGTTTCAGTATTAGGACAAATTAACATAGGTCTGTCCTCTTTGGAACAACGAACATACGAACTGTTAATCCGACGAGCAATAGGAACTTCCCGTATCAATATAGTCGCTTTGGTTTTGGGAACGCAGCTTGTCATTTCGATATTTGTTTGCATTGTGTCAATTTTGCTTTCAATACTTATTGTTGAGGGCATAGGAATATTTCTTCCCCCAGATACGCCGGTAGCATCACCCGCCTATCCATTTTTTTCAGCGGTAGTTGCTGTTGTGGCGTCTGTTACTGTTGCTTTGCTGGGTGGACTGTTGCCTGCATTAAAAGCAGCGAAACTTGAGCCTGCATTGGCACTTAGATAAAAAATCTTATGAATTGGAGGAATATATATGAAATCATTTTTTTCGAAAACAAGACTTTTTGTAGGTATTGTTCTTTCTTTAACTATATGTATGATGTTTGTCGGTTGTTCCAACTCCACCTCTGCCCCCGCTTCTGAGGCAAGAGGGTTTACTGATTTTGAACATATTGAGAAAGAATATCTTGCGACCATTGAGAAATTGAATTGGCCTGATGGTGTTACACTTCCCGACAAATTGGAAGGTGAAGATACAGGAACTTCTTTTCAGGTAGGATATGGTGATACCAGAGCTTCTAATCTGTGGGAATACTCGTGGATGAAAGAATGGCTTAATTCTTACAGTACCGACTCTGCCAGAGCAGAAAAAGCATTGGAAGAATTGGAAAAAGCCTTTGATATGCCGTATATGGGAACGGATAGATGTGATGATGCGACTCGTAATTACTTGCGTGAAAATATTGATAAAGCGAAATTAGGCGACCCGTCTGGCTTCAGAGAATGTATTGAACTTAACTATGAATAGCTTTACGCAGAGTAATTGCAACATATACAGGGAGGTGATTTGGAAAAATGAAACGAAAATACAGAAGAAAAAAAATTCGGATAGTTGGAGCAGTAGTTTTTCTTGCACTAATGATATTTAGCAGTGTCTTTGTAATATGGCAAATGAAAACTAATGAGTTTGGCGGTTTAATAGATAGAATTGAAGAAGTATTCTATGGAACGCCATTCAAAAATGCCTACAATGCTAAATCGCTGATATTAGTTGACCTTTCTAATGATGAGGTTTTTATATCAAAGCGAGAAAACGAGCAGCAGCTTCCTGCCAGTTTGGCTAAATTATTTGTTATTAAATATGCAGTAACACTTGCGGATTTAGATAGTATTGTTTCTGCAAATTATGAAGCAATTTCACTAACCAAGTCAGGCTCATCTGTGGCAAACATAAAAACAAAAGAGTATTATCTTCAAAATTTATTTGCGGCTATGTTAGTGCCATCGGGAAATGATGCAGCTTATGTGGTTGCAGATTATTGTGGAGGACTTCTTTCGCCGCAGGCAAAAAACAGTCAAGAGCGTATCAATGCATTTATGGAGCATCTTAATGATTATCTACAGGAACAAGGATATGATGACACAGTTTTGTATGACCCAAGCGGATTTGATACGGAAGCGAGAACAACCGCATTAGACCTTAAGAAAGTTGTAGAAAGCCTTTTGGAATATCAGTGGTTTAGAGATATTGTTTCAAAAAGTTCCTACAAAGCGACATTGCCTGATGAAAGTACGCAGATGTGGAAAAATACAAATGCTTTTCTTGACTCAACATCAGACTATTATAATGGAAATGTTAAGGGGGTAAAAACAGGCTCTTTGTCTGATGATTATAATTTAGTAGTTCTTTATCAGCAACACGGAAAAGAATTTTTGATATGTAGTTTAGGGTCGAAATCCAACTCTT
>USHL01000027.1 GCA_900554525.1 uncultured Oscillospiraceae bacterium
GGTCTGCTGGCAGATATAACTCCCCCCGATTTTGAAACACGCGTAGGAATAATCAATAAAAAAACCGATCAGCTTGGCATTGAGCTTGAAGAAAGCCTTGTTTATTATATTGCGGAAAATATAAAGACCAACACCCGCCAGTTAGAGGGCATAGTCAAAAAGCTTCAGGCATATATCACCATACAGAACCGCGTGCCTAATATATCCATAGTTCAGGGCTTTATCCGCGATATAATCAACGATATACAGCCAGAGCCGATAAAGGTGGAAACCATCATTACCGAGGTTGCTAAAACCTACAATGTTTCGGAAAACGATATGCTTTCCGATCGCAAAACCGCTCCGCTGGTGCTCGCACGGCAGGTCGCAATGTATATTGCCAGGGAAACAACAGATCTTTCCTACAAGGCAATAGGGCAATGCTTCGGAAAGGACCATACAACCGTGCTTTACAATGTAAACCGGATAGAAAAATTTTTGAAGGACAAGCCGTATGAAAGAGAGCTTGTGGAAGACATCATCAAAAATCTCAAAAGCTACAATTCTCAAAACTACTGATTCTCCACCTTTTTAACCTTAATTAACCGAAAAGTTATACTTTTAAGTGTGGATAAATATTTTTCCGTAATTTTTTAAATTTTTATCAAACTTTTTTTCAACACCGAAAAGCCTTTAAGAAAAAGGCCTGTCCGACTTTTCCACCGAATTAACACCCCTTATTATGACTGTTATTTTTTTTATTTTTTTAAGGAGGAAAAATATGATTTTTTCTGTCGAACGCTCCGCTCTCTTAGAAGCAGTATCAAGACTTCAAAGAGTAGTCGGTTCAAAAACTTCAATGCCCGTGCTTGAGGGTATACTTCTTTCAGCGGAACAGGGAAAAGTAACTCTCATAGCATATAATCTTGAAATGGGCATGAAAAAAGAAATTTATGCTAAATGCGACGAGCCGGGAGATATTGTACTAAACGCCCGTCTGTTGGCTGACATACTGCGAAGAATGAACGGCATGCAGGTAGACATATCAGCCGACCAGCGTCTTAACTGCAGCATACGCTGCGGAGGCGCAACCTTTGATATTATGGGAATGGCAGCCGCGGATTTTCCTGAAATGCCCTCTCTTTCAGACGGAAGCAATATTGTTATCGACGGAAAAATCCTTTCCGAAATGGTAAAAGGAACTCTCTTCGCCGCGGCGCAGCAGGAGGGTGCAAAGCCTGTTCTTACCGGTATAAACGTAACAATCAGCGACGGAATCATGCAATTTGTAGCCATTGACGGATACCGTCTGGCAATACGCAAGCATAATGTCGGAATAAAAGAAAACATTTCGTTTATTGTATCCGGCAGAGCGATAGGCGAGGCTGTAAAGCTCATCGACGAATCAACAGAAAAGGTGGAAATAAAGGTCGGAGAACGGCTTATCAGCTTTAACATAAACGGCTATGATTTTATTTCCCGTCTTTTAGAGGGTGAATTCGTAAATTATCAGAAAACCATACCAACAGAGCATAAACAAAGGGTGGTGGTTTCAGTCCGCGAGCTTACCGAAACGGTAGAACGTGTTTCTCTTCTTATAAATGAATCCTTTTCAACTCCCGTACGCTGCTATTTTAATGAACTGAATGTCGTATTTACCTGCGCTACGGCAATGGGCAGAGCAACAGAAACCTTTGATACCCGGCTTGAGGGCGAAAGCTTTGAAATAGGCCTAAACAGCCGCTATCTTTTAGAAGCTCTGAAGGCCGTAGAAGACGAAAAGGTACAGATACTTTTTAACGGCGGGAACGCGGGAGTTATAATTTCTCAGCTTGACGGCGACGATTTTAAATATATGATAATGCCGATGAGGCTCAGATAATGGATTATAAAAAATTAGCAATAAAAGAAGATTTCATACGTCTTGACAGCGCAATGAAGCTTGCGGGATTAGTCTCTACCGGAGGTCATGCCAAGCTTGCGGTGCAGGGCGGAGAAGTAAAGGTAAACGGTGAAATCTGTCTTCAGCGCGGCAGAAAGCTTCACCGCGGCGATACTGCCGAGTACGGCGGCTTCGGGTTTGTTATTGAATGAGAATTAAAGAATTAGAGCTTCAGAATTTCCGGAATATTGAAAAGCTTTTGCTTTCCGGATTTGAAGATATGAATATTATCTGCGGAGAAAACGCTCAGGGAAAGACAAATCTTTTAGAAGGAATATGGCTTTTTACGGGGGCTAAAAGCTTCAGAAATTCAAAAGATAAGGATTTTTTGAAATTCGGCTGTGAAAAAGCAAGGCTGAAGCTGTTATTCACGGCGGCGGGAATAGAAAATGACGCGGAAATTACCGTTTCGGAGCATCGTGAGGCGATATTAAACGGCGGAAATTTGAAAAGCCCTTCGGCTCTGGCGGGCAGATTTACGGCGACGGTATTTTCCCCGGCCGATCTTTTGCTGGTAACCGGAGGTCCTGCTGTCAGAAGAAAATTTTTGGATCTCGCGATAGGGCAGCTTTACCCCTCTTATATAAATATTCTGAGAGGTTATATGAGGTCGGTAGCTCAGCGCAACCGAATAATTAAGGATTTAAAGTATGATTCTTCTCTTTCAATTATGCTTGAGGTATTTGAAAAGGAAATCGCCGAAAGCGGAAAAAAGATAATAGTCTTCAGAAAAAAATATATAAGCCTGCTCGGAGAATTTTTACCTGAAGTATATGCGGGGCTTTCCGGCGGCAGAGAAAAGCTTGAAACCGAATATCTTCCGGTCTGCGGCGGCAATGAGCTTTCAGCAAGGCTTGAGGAATCGCGCAGAACGGATATGCTTACCGGCAGCACCTCGGTTGGTCCTCACCGGGATGAGCTGGAATTTAAGATTAACGGGATATCCGCGCGTATTTACGGCTCACAGGGCCAAAAACGAAGCGTGGCGCTTTCGGTAAAGCTGGCGGAAGCTGAAGTGATAAATAAAATATCGGGCGAATATCCGGTATTTTTGCTTGACGACGTGATGAGCGAGCTTGACCCTGTGCGGCAGAATTATATTTTAAATCATATAAAAGGTTTACAGTCATTTTTAACCTGCTGTGATCCTTCAAATATATCAAATCTGAAAAAAGGTAAAATCTTTAATGTAAAAGAAGGAAGAGTAACGGGATAATGTATATTCATTTAGGGCAGGAAACGGTGGTAAGCTCACGCGATATTATAGGTATTTTTGACCTTGAAAGCACTACTGTTTCAAAGCATACGAGAAAATTTCTGGAAAAATCCGAAAAAAACGGTCAGGTAGTAAACGTTTCATATGAGCTGCCTAAATCCTTTACAGTGTGCTGTGAGCCCGGCAGCAATAAAAAAACGGTATATATATCTCAGATTTCTTCTTTAACGCTCAGAAAGCGTTCGGGCTTTATTGAGTCTCTTTAAGCGGTTTTTGTCAATGAAAGGAATGTAAGCAAATGAATGACAACGTAACGTCGCCCGTAACCGAAAACTACGACGAAAATTCCATACAGGTATTAGAAGGTCTCGAGGCGGTAAGAAAGCGACCCGGTATGTATATCGGTTCTACCGGAGAGAGAGGTCTGCACCATCTTGTATATGAGATAGTGGATAACTCGATAGACGAGGCTTTGGCAGGCTTCTGTGATAAAATACTTGTGGAAATTCTCGACGACGATATAATCCGTGTTACGGATAACGGGCGCGGTATCCCGGTCGGAATTCATCCGCAGAAGGGAATACCTACCGTCAGCGTAGTATTTACTATTCTGCACGCGGGCGGTAAGTTCGGCGGAAGCGGATATAAGGTTTCCGGCGGACTGCACGGTGTCGGCGCCTCGGTTGTAAATGCGCTTTCAAGCTGGATGGAGGTTGAAATCTGCGACGGAGAGCATATCTATTTTCAGCGTTACGAATGCGGGAATATAAAAACCGATCTTAAAATAATCGGCGATACGGAAAAAACCGGAACCAAGGTTACTTTTAAAGCAGATCCGACTATTTTTACCGATACTACAAGATACGATTTTGATATTTTGCTGGCGAGACTGCGCGAGCAGGCGTTTTTAAACGCCGGAATCAGAATAGTTCTTGTCGACAAACGCTCGGACGCGGATATTCCCGACCGTGAGGAGGATCTCTGCTTTGAGGGAGGTATAAAATCCTATGTGGAATATCTGCTTGCGCAAAGCAAAAAGGACCGCCTTAATGAAAACGTGATATATTTTAACGGTTCGGCAGGCGATTCGGTAGCGGAAATAGCACTTTTGTGGAGCACGGGCTACGATACTAAAATAATGTCCTTTGCCAACACTATTCATACTGTGGACGGAGGAACTCACGAAAGCGCCTTTAAAACATCGCTCGCAAGGTCAATAAATAAATATGCCCGTAATTTCAAATTTTTAAAGGATAATGATCCGAATTTAAAAAGCGACGATGTAAATGAAGGTCTTGTGGCGGTAGTAAGCGTAAAGCTTACGGACGCACAGTTTGAATCCCAGACAAAAGCGAAGCTCGGAAACACCTCTATAGGTACGCTGGTAAATAATATTGTAGCGGAAAAAATGATACAGTATTTAGAGGATCATCCGTCTGACGCGAAGATAATCATAGAAAAAACAATAGCTTCTTCAAATGCGCGCGAAGCGGCGCAGAAGGCGCGCGAGCTGCAGCGCAGCAAATCGGGAATAGGCGGCAAAACCAGAATGCCCGAAAAGCTGACAGACTGTATTTCTGATGACCCTACCAAAACCGAAATTTTTATAGTTGAGGGAGATTCGGCAGGAGGCTCTGCGGTTGAAGGCAGAAACAGCACATATCAGGCGATACTTCCGCTTTGGGGAAAAATGCTAAATGTCGAAAAAGCAAGGGTGGACAAGGTATTCAGCAATATGAAGCTGACGCCGGTTATAGTGGCGCTCGGCACGGGTATTGCCGAAAATTTTGATATAACCAAGCTGCGGTATGATAAAATCGTTATTATGGCCGATGCCGATGTTGACGGCTCTCACATCAGAACGCTGCTGCTCACCTTCTTTTTCCGTTATATGCCGGAGCTTATTGAGTCAGGTCATGTCTATCTCGCACAGCCGCCGCTTTACCGGGTTTCAAAGGGAAAAAAATATTTCGACGCCTTTACCGATGAGGAAAGGGACCGTTATATAGCCGAATTCGGCGGAAATCCGGACGATGTTGATGTTCAGCGCTATAAGGGTCTCGGCGAAATGAATCCCGAACAGCTTTGGGAAACTACGCTTGACCCGGAGCACAGGACAATGCTTAAGGTAAGCATTGCCGACGCAGAAATTGCAGATCAGACATTTTCTATGCTTATGGGCGAGGAAGTCGAGCCGAGAAGAAAATTCATCGAAGAAAATGCGGTATTTGCAACCGATCTTGATATTTAAGGGAGTGTAATAAATGGCAAAGCAGGAAAATGTATACTGGCCGAGCGACGAGGAAACCAAAATAGTTCCGGTTGAGATCGTCGACGAAATAAAGAACAGTATGCTTCAGTATTCAATGTCGGTGCTTGTCGGACGTGCAATTCCCGATGTCAGGGACGGTCTCAAACCCGTTCACAGAAGAATACTTTATACAATGTATCAGAACGGTCTGATGCCCGATAAAGCGTACAGAAAATGTGCTGACACCGTGGGTGCCGTGCTCGGCAGCTATCATCCGCACGGCGACAGCAGCGTTTATGACGCGATGGTGCGTATGGCTCAGGATTTTTCATTGCGTTATCCGCTGGTGGACGGTCACGGAAACTTCGGTAATATCGACGGCTATCCCGCGGCGGCTTACCGTTATACCGAATCGAGAATGAACCGTTTGTCGCTCCATATGCTGGACGATATCAAAAAGGATACGGTAAATTTTGTTCCCAACTATGATAACCGTCTTAAAGAGCCGGAGGTTCTTCCGGTACGCTTTCCGCAGCTTTTGGTAAACGGCTCTTCGGGTATAGCCGTAGGTATGGCTACCGAAATTCCGCCTCATAATTTAGGTGAGGTTATAGACGGCATGTGCTGCCTTATCGATAATCCCGATGCCGATTTACAGGATATATGCCAGTATATAAAGGGTCCTGATTTTCCGACCGGCGGAATTATTATGGGCCGTTCGGGCATACGCGCGGCGTACGCTACCGGCAGAGGAAAAATAACTCTTCGCGGCAAGGCTGAAATTGAAGAAACCAAAAGCGGAAAATACCGCATAGTTATAACAGAGATCCCTTATAAAATAAGAAAAAAGGATCTTGTAAAAAGCATATATGATTTAGCGGCCGAAAAACGTATTGAGGGCATTGACGACGTAGTTGACTATTCTTCCAAGCGTGACGGCGGTATCAGGATAGTTGTCGATTTGAAGCGGGATGCCAATCCGCAGGTAGTGCTCAATAAGCTGTATCATTATACCTCATTGCAGACTACCTTCGGCGCGATACTGCTTGCGATTGTCGGCGGTAAGCCTCAGCTTCTGACATTGAAGGAAATGCTTCAGAACTGCATCGATTTCCAGTGTGAAATAATCGAGCGCAGAACAGCATATGATAAAAGGCAGGCGGAGGAGCGTGCACACATTTTAGAGGCACTCAAAACCGCGCTTGATTTTATTGACGAGGTAATCGCCATAATACGCTCCAGCAAGTCTATTCCCGAAAGCAAGGAAAGGCTTGCCGAACGCTTTGATTTTGACGATGTACAGACTACGGCTATCGTCCAGATGCCTCTCGGACGTCTTTCCGGTCTTGAAAAGCAGAAAATACTTGACGAGCTGCAGGAAAAGCTTGATTTTATCAAGGAATGTGAAGCTATTCTTGCAAGCCATGAGCGTATACTTGATATAGTTAAAACAGAGGCCCTGAATCTCCGCGATAAGTTTTCAGACGACCGCCGCACCGAGATTACCGACGTTGCGGGCGAAGTGGATATCGAAGACCTTATCCCCGACGAGGAATGTGTGCTTACCAAGACGCAGAACGGCTATATCAAGCGTCTCCCTGCCGATACCTATAATGTACAGCACCGCGGCGGAAGAGGAATAACCGGTATGACCACCCGTGATGACGATGTGGTTGAGAATATGTTTGTCTGTTCCTCGCACGACTATATCATGCTCTTTTCTAATTTCGGCAGAATGTACCGTATAAAGGCATATGAAATTCCGGAGGGCAGCCGTACCTCAAAGGGTATGAACATAATAAATATCCTTCCGCTTATGCCTGAAGAAAAGGTTACCATTATACTTCCGGCTTCCGAGCTTGACGAGGACCGCTACATTACAATGGTCACCAAAAAGGGTATCATAAAGCGCACAAGGCTGTCCGAATTCCGAAATACCAGAAAGAGCGGAATAATTGCAATTTCAATAGACGATGACGACGAGCTGATTTTTGTAAAGATGACCTCAGGCTCGGATAATCTGATGGTTGCCACCAAAAAGGGTATGGCTATACAGTTTAATGAAACCGATGTCCGCGCTATGGGCAGGGGTGCCAGAGGCGTTAAGGCCATTACTATGAAGGAAAACGATTATGTTGTGGCAATGACGATAACCGATGAGAATACAAGGCTGCTCACTATTACCGAAACGGGCTACGGAAGAATAAGTCCTATTTCGGATTACCGCTTGCAGTCGCGCGGCGGAAAGGGTCTTACCAATTACCGTGTCGATAAATACGGCGATGTAGCGGCGGTGCTTGAGGTTTCGGAAAACGATGATATCATAATGATAGCCTCAAACGGTATAATAATCAGGATATACAGCGGTGATATTTCGCAGTTCTCCCGTCCGGCAAAGGGCGTCAGGGTAATGCGCGTAGAAGAGGGTGAAAAGATACTCTCGGTCGCGGTTACAGAGCATAACGAGGAAGAGCCGACCGAGCTGCCGGAAGCTCCTGATGATGATGCTGGTGCGGCCGAGGATACGGCTGACGGGAAAGAGAACATAGATTCCGGCGAAGAAGAATAATCTTCTTTGCCGCTGCGGCCTTTCGGCGGAAGCTCCGCCAAGTATCAAAGAAGGTAGGTGAAGCGGGTATTAAAAAATACCCCCTTTATGAATCAGGAATACAATCCGCAGTCAGAACAGCAAAACAATCAAAATACGGCACCTGAAAATACTGCCGAAAGCACTCAAAATTATACGGAAAATACTTATAACGGCAGCAGCGGAGCGGGGACAGGCGCAGCGGGAGCACAAAACGGCGGAACAGCGCCCTCTGCGGGTGCATATGTACCTCCTTTTACTCCGTTTGTTCCGTTCGGTATGACTCTGAATACCCTTAAAGAAAAGAATTCAATAAAAAAATCTGCGTTAATAATAGGTCTGTGCCTTATTGTATTGTCTATAATATCATTTTTCTGGGCTACTGCATATTATTTTATCGCAGGTCTGTTCGGTATTTCACAGCTTGAGGCTTATAATATGATCTCTGAGCCTGCTGCAATGCAGGTGGTGCAGATACTTATTTCCTCTTTTATGTTCACTGTGCCGTTTATTGTTATTTATAAGGGCAACGGGATAAGAATAAGCGATATTGTTCCGCTCGGAAAGCCTAAAAAGGGAAACCGGGCCGCAATGTTTTTCTTCGGCGTTTCATTCTGTGCATTTGCCAATATAGCGGTTTCTTATGCAAGCTCTTTCTTTGACAGCTTCGGTGTCGATTATGATGTTGATTTCGGGGAAAATCCCCGGGGCATATTCGGTTTTCTGCTTTCTTTTACAGCGACGGTTTTAGTACCGGGTCTTGTCGAGGAATTTGCAAACAGAGGGCTTATTCTGGGTATTTTAAGGAAATTCGGCGACGGCTTTGCCGTTGTGGTGTCTGCGCTGATTTTCGGACTTTTACATGGTAATTTCGAGCAGATTCCGTTTGCGTTTTTAGTGGGTCTTGTGCTAGGATATATAGTTGTAAAAAGCGAATCTCTGTGGCTGGCGGTTGCGGTTCACGCTTTTAACAACTTTATTTCGGTGTTCTTCGATTATGCTCTTGCTTCGCTTTCGGTAACGGCGCAGAATATCATATATAATGTTTTTCTGATGCTTTGTCTGCTTTCTGGAATCATCGCGCTGATACTCACAAAACGCGGTACAGAGGATTTTAAGTTTGATAAAAGTCCGACCGAATGCACCTTAAAGCAGAAGACAAAGTGGTTTTTCTCTTATCCGCTGATTATAATATTTATTGTTTTCAGTATTTTGGAATCTTTAATGTATTTTGTGATTTGATGTGGTGAGAAAATGCTTGATACACTCCTTGAAGGCATATTAGACTTTTACGGAATACCTGAAACGGCATTTGCTGCGTTAGTTTCTTTTTTCGCTGCGGTTGCGGTTGTTTTCGGTATTGTTTTTCTGGTGCTTTATTTTTTTAAGGCGGCGGGGCTTTACCGAATGGCTGAAAACGCAGGCTTAAAAAACGGGTGGCTTGCTTTTGTTCCGGTCGCCAACAGCTATGTTTTCGGTAAAGTAGCCGAAAAATATATACGCAGGGATATGCGGCGTTCAGAGCCGTTCGGTATGCTGCTTACCTTACTTAATATTATTATGCTGTTATTTGCGGCGGTTGTTTTAGGCGTTGCTTTTAGAATCTTGTATTTGCTTGTAAATGAAAGTGACCCTTTTTATGTGTCTGCAATAATTTTTCCTTTTTTTCTTTTCACATTTATATTTTGCGGGATAGGTATTGCGTATACGGTAATAAAATTTATAGCTCTTTGGCGCATATTTGCGATTTTTGATTATCAGAACGCCACAATGTTTACCGTGCTTACCTATTTCTTCGGTTTTTTGGAGGCGATATTTATTTTTGCAATTCGCAATAAGGAACCGAAATATGATTACAATGCGCGTATCGGCTTTAATTTTAATGATTTCTGATTTTGCGGCGGCCTGTTATGACCGCCGTTTTGTTATGGTGATAGCTATGGAGAGAAAATTTATGCTTTCGGCTTTAAATGAAGCGCGGACCGCGGCTGATAACGGAGAGATTCCCGTAGGGGCTGTGATTGTAAAGGACGGAGAAATCATCGCCGCCGCGCATAACCGGCGTGAAGAAAAGCAGAACGCGCTTTCCCATGCCGAAATCGAAGCAATAAATATCGCCTGCAAGGCGCTGAAAAGCTGGCGTCTTGACAACTGCGAAATGTACGTCACATTGGAGCCCTGTCCGATGTGTGCCGGCGCCGTTATCAACGCGCGGCTTAAAACGCTGGTTTTCGGCGCGTACGATTTAAAGGCGGGAAGCATCGACAGCATTGTGAATCTGTGCGATTACCCTTATAATCATAAGCCTGAAATCTACGGGGGTATTTGTGAGGACGAATGTCTTGAGGTATTGAGGGAATTTTTCAAGAGTATCAGAAATGAATAATATAATCATTAAAACAGCAAATAGCTTCGGAATTTGCGATATAGGCTTCTGTGCCTTTAATACAGTAAAGAGCATGCTGTTGGAATGCCGCGCGGCTAAGCGTATTCCGCAAAATGCCGCAAGCATTATCCTTTTTCTTTTTCCCTATAAGGTAAGAGAGGAAAGGCCGGAAAAAATCAGCCGATACGCTGCTGTGCCGGATTATCACACTGTCTGCGGAGAATATCTTAAAAAAATAAAAACAGCGCTTGAAGCGGAATTTCCCGATAACGGCTTTGAGCCGTTTATTGACAATTCCCCGATACCCGAGGTTTATGCCGCGTCCTGTGCCGGGCTCGGAGTCATAGGGGAAAACGGTCTGCTCATAAATGAACGCTGGGGAAGCTGGTGCTTTATCGGCGAGATAGTAACAGATCTTGTTTTAGAATGTGCAAACAACCCTAAAAAATGCTCCCTGTGCGGCGTTTGCAAAACGGCCTGTCCAAGGGGTATACGGGCGGCAGATTGTCTGTCGGCTCTCAGCCAGCAAAAAAAGCCGCTTTCGGAGAACGAAAAAAAGGCGCTTTATGAGAATAATATCATATGGGGATGTGATATCTGCGCCGAGGTCTGCCCCTTGAACCGATCGGCAGAGCTGACA
>USHL01000028.1 GCA_900554525.1 uncultured Oscillospiraceae bacterium
TGATGTCGCAGTTTTCTACGACGAGCATTCCCCGGCGTATATGCCATATACCGGCACTGATATCACCAACGAGCTGCTTTATAAGGCGATGACCTATACACAGCGACGTGAGCTTTATAGCATCGGCGCACCGCACGATATATATACCCTTGATGATCTGGAGGACGGCTATGTGCCGGAGCATAAGGTCAATATTATGCTGATGACGGCGCAGGTGACCCCGGGTGAGCGCAAAGCTATTGAAGAAAAGCTGCAGAAAAACGGCAATGTGATTATCTGGATATTCACCTCCGGCCTGTCGGACGGCGAGACCACGGATATAGCGAACCTCGAACAGCTTACAGGCATGAATCTGAGGATAGTCCCGACTGCGGGCAGCGAACGCAAGCTGATGGGCACCGTGGAGGTAAGCAACTATAACCACTGGCTGACAGCGGGGCTTGCGGACGTCACCTACGGCGCGGTGGAATACCGCACGCTGGCGCCGGTAATCGCCGTAGACGACCCGTCGGCCGAGCCAATAGCTTATCATACCGCTCAAGCCGGCTACGAGAACGGTCTTGTGGGGCTTGCGGTCAAGGAAATGAGCGAGGGCGGCAGAGAGTGGACCAGCATATATTCGGCGGTGCCCTGTATACCTGCGGCGCTCTTAAGGAATATCCTGAAGCACTGCGGCTGCCATATTTACAACGAAAATCCGACCGACGTGCTTTATGCCGATAACAACTATATTGCGGTGCATTCCCTCTTCGACGGCGAGCGTACCGTAACCCTGCCGCAGAAATCGACCGTTTACGATGTATTCAACCGTAAGGTAATAGCCAGAAACGCAACGAGCTTTACCTTTAATATGGAAAAGGGAGGCACGCATTTGTTCCGCCTGACTCCCGATGACGTGCTGCAGGTTTACGTGACCAGGACTGCGGGAGGCAGCGTTTCTCCGGAGGGGCTTGGAAACGTAAAGCCCGGCGGTGATTATACCTTCAGCTTTAAGGCGGACGACGGCTATACGCTGAGCTATATCCTGATAGACGGCGTAAAAACCACCGTTTCGGGCGGAAGCTATACCTTTAAAAACGTAAATGAGAGCCACACTGCGGTGGCATATTATTCAAAGGTATATGATAAGCCTCCGATAGACGATAGCGATAAGCCGGAGCCTTTACCGGAGCCTGATCCGGGCGGAGGCGGCACTGCGGTTAATCCGGGAGGCGGAGCGGACATAAACGGCGGCGGTAATACAGCCGATAATGTGCCCGCTGAGGAGGATCCGGGACGTACGGCAGTTACTAAGGAAAACACAAAATACTATACTACCGTGTCGCTTAACTGGCCGGTTGTTATAGCGCTGGGCGCGGGTGTGTTTTTACTGATAGCAGCGGCAGTTATACTGCTTTGCCTGCTGCTCGCCAAGAATGTTCTGCTTTACCGCGGAGATAAGAAGATAGGCGCTCTGCGCGCGAAAAAGGGAACGGTGCAGCTTGATAAATTCAAGGAGCGCAAAGGCATAATGAATGTGACCGCAGTGGTCAAAAAGCGTTATGTAAAGAAGCACGCGGGCGAACGGCTCTGCTTCAGGCTGAACGGCGCCGAGCATACCGCCGTCATTCTTTCGGGCGGAGACAGTGTTTCGGTAAAGCTTTAAAATCAATATGTCTCCTTCCGCTTTGCCGGGCAGCCTATTTTGAACTGTTCGGCAAAGCTTTTTTTGCCAAAAAGTAAAAAAAAGTAACCTTTGTGACGAAAAATTTGAACGCTTTTTTGCTTATATGTTTGTATAATTAATATATAAAATTATCGGAAGGAGCCGAATTTATGAAAAAATTGCTTATACGCGTAATATCCGTTCTTGCGGTTTTCGGTATGGCGGCGAGCACCGCCGGATGCAGTCTGACCAAAACCACCGTCAACAGTGAAACGGATACAACCGTCAGCTATATAGACGGTCAGCCGACCGGCAGCGGTGCGGACGGCGCAGGAGACGGAGAGAGTCAGTCAGGCAGCTCTGCTTCGGGTAACGGCGGCGGGGTCGTCAGCACTCCGGACGGCGGTACGACCTCGCAGAACGCGGGTACTGTCGATAACAGTACAGAAGAAAAGCTTACCGGCACTCTTGAAATGCAGATATTCGTCGGCGGCTACGGCAGCGAATGCTGGGAATATGCCATAAACGAATTTCAGAAGCTTCAGCCGGAGCTTGAGATAAACGCTCATCTTGACACCAACGTTAACGCACAGATGAAAACCCGCTGGGCTAAAGACAACCCGCCCGATTTCGTGTTCCTCGAGGGCAGCAATATGCCTAAGAGCACCTGGATGGCCGAAGGAAAGCTGCGGGATCTTAGCAGCCTTTTCAGCAACGGAAAGGTATACGGCACAAAAACCTCCATAAGCTCACAGATTAAAAACGGGCTTGTGACCAAATATTCGAATACGAACAAGATATATGAGCTGCCGGTTCTGCTTTCGACCTACGGCATGTGGTACGACGAGGCCTACTTCAACTCGAATAAGTGGACTGTCCCGAAAAACTACACTGAGCTTCAGAGCTTCTGCAAGCAGGTAAAGGGCGCGGGTACATATCCGCTGATATATACAGGCAATTATTCCGGATATCTTGTCTGGGGTCTGCTTATGCCGGCGCTGGCGTCCGAGGCGGTCGCAAGTAATGATACCCAGTTCTTTTATGACATAGCCAATGCCTCGCGCGAGGATGTCTGGGCCGACGCGCGTGTAAAGAAGACCCTTTCAAAGATAGAGAATCTTGCAAAGCAGGGTTATTTCGACCCGTCCGGACTTTCGATGAACCATATCACAAGTCAGGCTGCATGGCTTAAGCACAGCGCCGCGCTTATTCCGAACGGACTCTGGCTTGAAAATGAAATGCGCGACTCAATACCCGCGGATTTCAAAATGCGCTATTATCCGTCAATGCTTCATGACGCGGGTCAGCCGGTCTGCGTGATAGCCTCGTCTTCGACGGTGGGCATAGCCGCCAAGGCAAAGAACCCCAAGGCGGCGGAGGCTTTCCTGCGCTTCCTCTATACCGATAAGGTCGCGGCCAAGTTCGCCGAGCTTTGCGCCGTTCCGAGCGCCGCGCGTACCGATGTTTCAAATGCGAATCTTACCGATTCGGCCAAGCAGGTAAATGAGATGATAAACTCCTCCGAGGTGACTCTGGTCGCTAAGGGGTCGACCACCTGGGGCAGCGTCGACGCAACCATAAACGAGTGCATCAATGCGCTTGTGGCGGGTGAAATGACGACCGACGAAATGATTTCGGAGCTTCGCAAGGCCACTAAAAATAAGATAGGCTGATTTTTGCGGAAAATTTCGGCGCTCCGCAGCAGGGCGGAGTACGGCTCAAACATCGGCCGGAATAAATCAGGCGGCGTCTGCCGCGCATGGTACAGACAGTAAAATTCTTAAACAAAAGGGAGGTTTACTTATGCCGAAAAAAAGACCTGCCGCAAAGCATGGCCCGCATGACCGCAGTAAAATCGGTTTTTTCTGCTGGTTCTGCCTGCCGTCGCTGCTGCTTTATCTGTTATTTTGCGTCTACCCGATCTTTTCCTCCCTTTATACCAGTTTTTTTGAATGGTCGGGTTATGACAAGCTTACCTCCGATTACTTCGTAGGCTTTCAGAATTATATAAAAGTGCTGACCGATTCGGAATTTTTGGCGGCAGTAAAAAACGATTTCCTTATTATTCTCGGCAAGGAAGTAATAATCATAGCGCTGACGGTGCTTTTTGCCGTTTCTCTTACCCGTCTGCGCTTTTCAAAGCTCGAAACGGGAATATACCGCTTCATCTTCTTTATGCCTAATGTGCTTTCGGTAGTTATAATTTCAATAATATGGACTTTTGTGCTCGACCCTAATTTCGGCATACTCAATCCGCTTTTAAGGGCAATAGGGCTTGAATCGGTCATTCCTCCGATGGGCTGGACCTATACCCATCCGATAGGGGTGCTGACCTTTGTCGCTTCTTGGTGCGGTATCGGACTTTTTATGCTCATTATGATAACCGCCATAAACGGCATAAGCGCAGAGCTTTACGAATCGGCTACCATTGACGGCGCGGGCGAGTGGAAGCAGCTGCGCTATATAACGATGCCGGCCGTTTGGGAGCAGGCGAGATTTATGGTCATTACCATACTCTACCAGTCGTTCAGCTCCAATTTTACTCTGGTGCAGGCGATGCTCGGCGACAGCGTGAACGAGAAGTCGATAGTAATGGGCAAGTTTGTATATCAGCACAGCTTTGACAGTCAGTGGCCGCAGGTCGGCTATTCCTATGCGGCGGCTATAATAATGCTGCTCATAACGGCAGCGGCTTCGCTTATCGTCAACCGTATTATGTCGGGGAGGTCGAGCGTAAATGAGTAAACTCAAAAACCGCCTGAATTCCTCTCCGGCGGCCGCGGTAGGGCGCTGGGTTATACGCATTTTTCTGATACTTTGGAGCATTACGGTGGCCTTTCCGGTTATATGGGTGCTTTATACCTCCCTTAAAACAAATCAGGAGTTCTTTGATTCTCCGTGGGCGCTGCCGGCTGTTCCGCAGTGGAGCAACTTTACCGAGGCGTGGAACGAGGCTAACTTCGGCGGGTACTTCTTCAACAGTATTTTTACAGTGCTTCTGACCCTGGCGCTGACTCTTCTTTTTGTCGGTACAAACGCATATGTCATCGCAAAGTATAATAATAAGCTCATCCGCGGGCTGGAAAGGTTTTATATGCTCGCCATGATGGTACCGGCCATTCTTATGCTGGTTCCGCTTTATTACTTTGCCGATTCTCTGCGGATGACCGATTCGCTTATCTGGCTTTCGGTTATATATGCCGTTCAGGGAATGCCGTTTTCGGTCTTTCTGATGGCGGGCTTTGTGAGAGGAATACACAACGCGCTCATAGAGGCCGCCACTATTGACGGCGCTTCACAGTATACGGTATTTTTCCGCATTATAGTGCCGCTTTCGAAGCCGTCGCTTTTTGTTGTGGCGCTGCTCAATATCATGGGAACCTGGAACGAGTATATAACGGCGCTGACCTTTATCCACGATGAAAGCAAATATACCATCGCAATAGGACTTTCCTATCTTACCAATTCAGGCACCTATGACGTTAACTACGGCAGGACCTTTGCCGGCCTTGCCATTGCTCTTGTACCTATACTTATTATTTACGGGCTCTTTCAGAAGCAGCTCCAGAACGGTATGTCGTCAAGCGACGGCGTGAAGGGCTGACATTTGTTTCACGCAGAGGTTGGCAAGGGAGGATATTTATGAAAGCAGTTAAAAAATTATTAGCTTGTTTTATTTCGGTTTCACTGATTGCAGGCACTTTTACCGGCATTTCATTCTCTTCTTCGGCGGCTGAGCCGGAGCTCCTTGAAATTTCAGACAGCCATACTGCGAACGGGTGGTACCGCACCTGGATAGGAAACGCCGATACCGAAAGGCATTATATAGAAATATCCGCCGAGGGCTGCGACGATATCGGTTCTCTGCATATTGTAAATACAACGCCGGAGGGCGACATGCGTGTAGGTTTTGACAAGGCTGTTCCCGCCGGCGAATATACACTGAAATTCAATATCAAAGGCTCTGTAGCTTATGATGACCAATATTTTTATTTTAAAGAAAGCGGTCAGCCGGACAGCAGCCTTGCAGATCTTATTGCCAAAAAGAGCTATCCCGTCTGGGAAGAGGTTTCTCTTCCCTTTACAAGCGCGGGCGGCAGTGTTTTCGGCATAACCGTAAGCCAGTATAACTGGGCTACGGATATCTATATCGACAATTTTGTTCTGCTTGATTCCGGCGGTAATGATGTACTCGGCGGTCTCGGCAATTTCTGCAGGGACGGCAGTGACGAAGGCGAAACCGAGGAGCTTTTGCAGATTTATGACAGTGAAACCGAAGATTATTGGTACCGTACCTGGATAGGAAACGCCGATACCGAAAAGCACTATATGGAAATATCCGCCGAGGGCTGCGATGATATCGGCTCTCTGCATATAGTAAATACAGAGCCGGAGGGCGATATGCGGGTAGGCTTTAAGAAGCATATACCGGCAGGCAGCTATACCTTGAAATTCAATATCAGGGGTTCTGTTGCTTATGACAATCAACACTTTTATTTTAAAGAAAGCGGTCATGACGATAAGCTGGTAGACCTTATTTCCAAAAAGAGCTACCCCGAATGGGAAGAGGTATCGCTTCCCTTTACAAGCGCGGGCGGGAATATTTTCGGCATAACCGTGAGCCAGTATAACTGGGCTGCGGATATCTATATCGACAATTTTGTTCTGCTCGATTCTGACGGTAACGATCTGCTCGGCGGCATAGGTAATTTTGACCGCAGGGTAACGTCCGAGCCGGAGGAGCCTCTGCCGGAGAATCTTCTCACGCTTTATGACAGCTTTACCGCCGGTAGCTGGTACAGGCAATGGCCTGCCGGCAGTGACACGAGCCTTAGATATATGGAGATTGCGGGTGCGGGATGCTTTGACAACGGCTCTCTGCATATAAAAAATGTCGCTCCGCAGGGAGATATGTACGCCTGCATAAATAAAACCATACCTGCCGGCAAATATACGCTGAAGGTGAATATTAAAGGCTCGGTGGGGCTTACAACCGAATACTTCTGCTTTACTGAGGTCGGCGATACTTCAATTTTATTCGACCTTATCGATCGCAATGAGTATGCCGACTGGACGGAGGTCACCGGTACCTTTGAGACCAACGGAGGGACTGATTTCCTTATTATATTCAGTCAGTATAACGGCATAACCGATATCTATCTCGACAATCTCCGCATTATCGATGAAAACGGGGAGGATATGCTGGAAGGCGCGGGCAGCTTCTGCACCGAGCCTGCGCTTGGTGAGCAGACCGATACGGTTTTAATTCCGTCGCTTTTGTCCGGTGACAGCGGCGGCTTTGAGCTTTCTCTTCCGCAGTATGCTCTGACAGGGCGGCTAAAGCCGCGTGACGAGGCGCTTTACCTCAACGGTGAGCCTGCCGGGGATATTGCTTTTTGCGCTTTCGCCGACGGCTCGGCAAGGGTGGACTATACGGCATCGGACGGAGACGTCATTGCCTTTGACGGGGTTTTCACCGATAATTACTATGCAAAGTATATCGGTCCCGTTGTTTTTAGGTATGCAGACGGGAAATGGGAGAATCTTCTTTCCGCAGAAGGCTCGGAATTTTACTTTTTTGAAACTCTGATAGATAATTACGACTTTTCCGGCGGTATCGGCGGCTGGGAGCTAAACTCCCTGCCGGAGGGCAGTGCCGATACGCTCTCGCAGACCGCGGAGGGCTATGACGGGCCTGCCATGCTGGTGACCCACAGTGCCGTTTCGGGAGAATGTGCCTATAAAGCAAGGACCGAAGCTTATATACCTGTCTGTGCGGGTGAAACTTATCTGCTGCGCTTTATGGTCAGGGCTTCGGGCAATATGTGTCTCGGCGCTTCGCTTAGGGGCAACGGCGGAACGGCGGTTGCCTGTGAGACGTCCGGTGCCGTAATAACAAACGGTACCGACGGTTGGCAGTGGATGAATTACCGCTTTACTCTGCCTGAGGATTCCTCTCTTACTGCGGTAAAGGTACAGCTTGACAACCGCTTCTCTTCCTCTGACGCCGAGGTAGCTTACGATAATATTGCGTTTTACAGGGTTTGCCCTAAGGGCGACGCTAACGGTGACGGCACCTCGGATATAAAGGATCTTATACGCTATAAAAAGGTAATGGCGGGCGTCGGCGAATATGTGAGCCCTAATGCCGCCGACATGAACGGCAACGGTTATCTGAATGTTATTGATATGGCGGCTTTTCAAAGACATTTGCTGGGAACCGACGATTACGGTCCGGTGCCGTATGTAGCGGTTACGGCGCCGACCGGTACTGCCTATCCGTTTAACGAAACGGCAAGGGCGTATCTTGCCTCGGGCGGCGCGCCGGTTGAGGATTATGCCGTGCAGATGAACGATTCTGCTCAGGATATACGGATAGTCCTTGAATGTCCGGTTGACGGTGCTGAATTTAAAATAGAATATGGAACAAAGGAAGATTATTCCGACGCAGTGAGTGTGACTACGACGGAAAAAAGCATCGGAGTGAATAATCTATTCCGCAATACGGTCTATTATGTGCGGGTCACTGCTTCGGCAAACGGCTATACTAAGATTGCCGAAAGCAGCTTTAAAACCAACGATATAGGTCCGCGTGTCATGACGGTGGGTGGAATTTCAAATGTCCGTGATCTCGGCGGCTACGAAACCTCGTTCGGCAGGACTACCGTTCAGGGCATCGCCTTCAGGGGAGCCCAGCCGGATGAAAAGGGTGTTTCACGGCTGACCTCGCAGGGCGACAGGCTGTTCAGCGAGGATATCGCTTTCAGGCTCGATATGGATTTACGAGCCTCAAGTGAAAACGGCGGAATATCTGAGAGCGTTATAAAATCGGCGGAGTATGCGAATTATCAGATAACGGCATATGCCGGAGCCTTCAGCGAAAGCCAGAAGGAGCTTTACCGTCAGGTGTTCGCTTCTTATGCCGATGTAAATAACTATCCGATTTATCTGCACTGCGTCTATGGGGCGGACAGAACAGCCACAGTGGCTTACATACTGAATGCGCTTTTAGGTGTCGATGAAAAAACACTTATACAGGATTACGAATATACATCGTTTTCTTCAGCGGGACTTCGTTCGAGAAACAATGCCGAAATGCAGGCCTTCCTTAACGGCTTTAATGCTTTGGAGGGTTCCTCCCCCGCCGAAAAGGCAGAAAATTATCTGCTTTCGATAGGCGTTACCCGGGAAGAAATAGATACTATCCGCGGGATATTTTTCGGCGATATTCCGATAAAACGCTGAGGAGCTATACTAAAATTTCTTTCAGACTCTGCACGGCAGGCGCCGTGTGAATATATTCGGCGGTCTGCCGTAAAATGTTTGGAGGTATAATTATGAAAAAAGCAAGGTTCCGTTCTGAAAAGCTGGCGGTGCTGCTGGCACTGGCGCTTTCCGTTTCCTGTATGACTGCGGCGTTTCCGGCAAAAGCCGCCGTGGAAGAAAACAACCTGTTAGGCGGTGACGGCACGTTTGAAAATCTGAAGGTCACCGACCTTAAAGGCTGGGAGCTTTCGGATTACAGCTATGATCAGGGCGATATTTTAGAGGTGGTCTATGACGGGCCGGAGCATGGCAATGTGCTTAAAAAGACCGAATACGGCGGTTCAAATTCCGCCGCTATGGCAAAGGGACTGTCAGGCTGGAAACCCTCGACGACCTATGCGGTTACAATGGATGTTAAAGGCAGTGGTGTAAATCCGATTTACTTTTTCGAGGTTTACTGTTTTACTGCCGAAGGTGCGCCCAGACAGGCTTCGATTGATACAAGCGCCGGCCCGGACTGGCAGACCGCAAGCTTCAGCTTTACCACACCTGCCGACACTACCGGTATCAGCTTCCGTGTTCATACCTACGGCGGTGCCGACGGAGATTCGATCTCCATTGATAACCTTGTGATAAGCCCGGTGGATTATGTACCGTCTATGGAGGGCTGGACAGCCGTCGGATACGATGATCCGGATACTGCTCCGTACAGTGATGTTGAGCTGGCGGATGAGGGGTATCTCGATGCCGGAGCGGTTCACTTTATACACAGCAACGCAGATGACGGAACCGGTGTGCGTAAAAATGCTATGATTTCCGGTGAAATGGATTTTGCGGCAGGCAAGACTTATGTTTTTACTGCATATGTCAAGGGAAATACCAAAATAACGGGAGATTCCGCGCAAATTGAACTGGCGTTTAGCGCCGGGCAGTGGACCGAAAGCGGAAGCAGTGTTTTGAGTCTGGAAGCGGCCTATGATGACTGGACGCAGATAACACATGAGTTTACCGGTCTTATAACACATCCACAAACCGTAATAATCGGCTGCGGCGGATATGTGGGAGCTGATTTCTATATGGATAATATCGCAGTTTACGACAAGGACGACCCTGAACAAACCAATCTTTTTAAAAACGGCAATTTTAAAGCTCCGGTAACCGATGCGGAAAACAATATATATTCCGACGGCGATTTTGAAAGCTTTGGGCTTTCTTCTGTTCCCGGCTTTACCGAGATTGTAAACGGCAGCGCCGAAATTGCCGCGAGCTATGACGGCAGTACGGCTGTGCGTATCGACGGCAGAACAGGCAATTCATATCTGCGCAGCGCCGAATTTGATGTGGGCGAGGGCGACACGGTTAAGATATACGGTTATTACAAGGCGGATGGCGGTGTGCCCAATGCCTGGATAAATCGCATAGCGGCCGACGGAACGGCTGCCCCGACAGGACTGCATCCCGATTCTCCGCAGGAGGGTGAAAGCTTTGTCCCGCAGGACGACGGATGGGTATATTTTGAAAAGATACTCGATCTGCGCGGATATAAAAAAGTAAGCTTTTTATACGGTGTGGATAACGGCGGAACGGTTCTTTATGACAATGTCGGCGCTGCGATTGAATGCAATGTCGGTGCAGGTGACGCCAATGCCGACGGAAAAGTTGATATATGTGACCTTATAAGACTCAAAAAGTACCTTGCCGACAGCGAAAATGTCTGCATTTCATCGTCTGTGCAGCTTGGCGAAGATGATATAGGCGCCGCGGAGCTTACTGCACTGAGAAAATGCCTGATGGGCGTTTCGGCATACGGCGCATAGCTCTAATCCGCAGCGGTATCATAATTCGTGTATCTGCGAGCTATAT
>USHL01000029.1 GCA_900554525.1 uncultured Oscillospiraceae bacterium
GCTGATATCTCTTCCATAAATTTCCCGAAATCCGTGATAGTATTCACGGTTTTTTTAATTATTTCGGTCGAATCCCAGATATTTTTTATTTCGTCATCGGCACAGTGAGCAAGAATTGCCTTGCCGACCGCCGTATAGACCATAGGCAGAGAAAGCCCTATGCGTGACACCATCCTGATGGAATTAAGGGTGGAATCGAATTTATCGATATAAACTATCTCCGAACCGCTGCGCTCGACGAGGTGCACTGTTTCTCCGGTGACTTTAGGGATTTCCGCAAGATAAGGGCGAACATATTCCCGCATATCGAGCTTTGAAAGCAGGCCGGACGAAAGCTTTAAAAGCTTTAATGTCGGCGAATACTTTTCCGTGACCGGATCCTTTTTAACATATCCAAGCGCTTTCAAACCGCTGAGCAGACGGTAAACCGTCGTTTTATGAAGTCCCGAAAGCCCGGAAAGCTCTGTCACGCCGAGCGCTCCTTCGGAACACAACAGCTCCAAAAGCGCAAAAGTACGTTCCACCGACTGTACCGTATTGTTTTCCACCAAAGCAATCATCCCTTTTAACACTGTTAAAAAGATTTTATCATATTTACGCGGATTTTGCAAATACAGCTATTGACTTTAAATTTAATTGTGGTAAAATATTAGTGTAAAAAACGAAACAATGTTTCACATTGTGAAACACAGGAGGCGCTTATGGAAAATCTTATTAAAGCGATTGCCGAGGCCGGCATTATCCCGGTCGTCAAAATCGAAAACGCAAAGGACGCCGTAAAGCTTGCCGGCGCTCTCAGGGAGGGCGGCATCAACTGTGCCGAAATAACCTTCCGCACCGACGCGGCGGAAGAGGCTATACGCCTTATTTCAGAAGCTTACCCCGATATGCTTATCGCGGCAGGCACCGTACTCACGCCCAAGCAGGCCGACAAAGCAATAGCTGCCGGCGCTAAATTCATTGTCAGCCCGGGCTTCAATCCGGATGTCGTAAGCCACTGCCTTGATAAGGGCTACACCGTAATTCCGGGCGTATGCACTCCGAGCGAGGTCGAGCAGGCCATGTCATACGGGCTTACATATCTAAAGTTTTTCCCCGCTGAAAACGCAGGCGGCGTCAAAATGATAAAGGCTATGTCCGCGCCCTATACAGGCATACGCTTTATGCCTACCGGCGGTATCAATACCTCCAACCTCGCGGATTATCTTAACTGCAAGGCAGTTCTCGCCTGCGGCGGAAGCTGGATGGTTCCCGCCGACAAGATAACAGACGGCAAATTCGACGAAATCACAAAGCTCACGGCCGAAGCTGTGGCGCTGTTAAAGGAGATAAGAAAATGAAAGTTGTAACATTCGGCGAAGTAATGCTCAGATTAGCTCCGGAAGGCTATTACCGTTTTTTGCAGGCAGATACCTTCGGCGCCACTTTCGGCGGAGGTGAGGCCAACGTTGCGGTTTCGCTTGCCAATTTCGGGCTTGACGCCGCTTTTGTAACTAAGCTGCCCAGCCATGAAATCGGCCAGATGGCGGTAAACTCACTGCGCAAATACGGAGTGGATACCTCTAAAATAGCCCGCGGCGGCGACCGTGTAGGTATTTATTATCTTGAAAAGGGCGCATCTCAGCGGCCTTCCAAGGTGATTTATGACCGTGCCCATTCTGCCGTTTCAGAGGCAGCGGCCTCTGATTTCAACTGGGATGAAATCTTCGAGGGTGCCGACTGGTTCCATTTCACCGGCATCACACCCGCCCTCGGCGACAATGTTGCGGACATATGCCTTGAAGCGGTAAAGGCTGCAAAGAAGCATGGTATTAAAGTGAGCTGCGACCTCAACTACCGCAAAAAGCTCTGGACAAGAGAAAAAGCCGGCGAGGTTATGGCGGAGCTTGTAAAATATGTAGATGTCTGCATTGCCAATGAGGAGGACGCAGCCGATGTATTCGGCATCAAGGCAGCCGGTACCGATGTAACTAAGGGCGAGGTAAACCATGAGGGTTATAAAGACGTTGCTCGTCAGCTCAAGGAGCGCTTCGGTTTCTCACACGTGGCTATAACCCTGCGCGGTTCTATTTCCGCCAACGACAATGACTGGGCGGCTATGCTCTACGACGGAAAGGACTATTATTTCAGCAAGCAGTACCGTGTGCATATCGTAGACCGCGTGGGCGGCGGCGACAGCTTCGGCGCAGGCCTTATCTATTCAATGCTTAACGGCTATTCCGCACAGGATACCATTGAATTCGCCGTAGCGGCAAGCTGCCTTAAACATTCCATCGAAGGCGATTATAACCTTATGAGCGTAAGCGAGGTCAAAAATCTAGCCGGCGGAGATGCCAGCGGCCGTGTACAGCGCTGATAAAAACCGCATATAATGATAAAACGTCGGACACTCTGTTGCCCGACGTTTTTTATAAAGCAATATTCTTTTTTAAATATGTTTCTCCGCTTTCAAGTTCCTTCCATTCAAAAACGCCTTCGGAAAGAGTCATATAACCGTGCGGACTTCCCTCTTTGGGGATTGAAACCGAGCCGGGATTCATATAAATAAAGCGGCTGTGTTGCTCGCATTTAGGTATATGAGTATGCCCGTTCAGCAATATATCGCCGTCACAAAGCGGCGGCGGACTCTCCGGATTGTATATATGACCGTGCGACGCGTATATAACGCGGTTCCCGAGCGGAAGAACGGCATAATCCCCTAAAACAGGGAACTCAAGCACCATCTGGTCAACCTCGGTATCGCAGTTGCCCCTAACGCAGAATATCCTGTCCTTAAGCGGGTTTAGCATATCTGTAACCTGTTTAGGAGCATATTCGCGCGGCAGGTCGTTGCGCGGGCCATGGTATAGAATATCTCCGAGCAGAAAAAGCCTTTCGGCCTGCTCCCTTTCAAAGGCGTGCAAAAGCCGGCCGCAGAAATACGCTGAGCCGTGAATATCGGAAGCTATAAGTATTTTCATTCCTTTACCAGTACCTTTTCTATTTTGCCTATCACCATATAATGCAGGTCGCCGTCATACCAGCGCAGCGGCTCCTTATCGGTAAAGCAGTCCTCCCGCATCTGCTGGACATACTGCTTTTTGCATACAAGCACAAGCCTTGCCTGCTCGAAGTATACCGTATTATCCGCAAAAACCGGCGTCAGTCCCGTAAGCGCTGTTTTATCGACGTCTCTTCCCGACTTTGAACCGCAGACCTTGTGTATATCCTTATTGTCACCGTAAAAGTTCAGAGTAAAATAATCGCTGCTGTTAATAAATTCAAGTGTATATCTCTGCGGGCGTATAACCGTCATAACACTGTCGGCGCCCCACATTTCACCGGCAAAGCCCCATGAAGCGGTCATCATATTATACTTTTCCCTGTTACCGGCCGATATCAGCATCCATTCGTCGGCAATAAGCTTAATAAAATTTTCGTTTAATTCTTTCGGAGAAATCTCTTTAAACATAAAATACCAGCCTTTCGCAATTTATATTTAATTTTATTCGCAAAAGCGCGGCGCTATCCCTTTTGCGCCATAACGCTTTTAAAATAGTCAGCGGCCTGTTCAAAACAGCGATCAGTCTCTTCGGACTTTTGCTCCGGCGGCTTGTCTGAAGTGACAATTTTCAATATTTCTGCCTTTGCCACCTCAGTTCTTCCCAAAATAAGATTAACAAGCTCCTTTATCTCTCCCGACTGTTCACCGGCTGTGAGCCGGTTGCAGTATTTGGCCGCCTCTATAACCAGCCTGCCGATAACAGCCGCGCCATACTCAGTATCTTTGGATACCGCCGCCCGCCTTGTCATTTTAGCCTCCAGCTCCTTTAACGGAGGCGTAGCGTCAAGCCGCGCGGTCAGCCTTTCTATTTCAGCTGTGAGTTCGGTTATTCTGCCGTCTCTGCGGCTTATCTCCGCTTTAAGCGCAGCCGCTCTGCTTTCCTCGGCCGCAAGCTGCGCCCGCAGTTCATTATTGAGTTCAAAAAGCTGTTTTTTATTCATTGCCTCTGTCAATCCTTCTGTTTTCAATTTTACGTAAAGTCTCCCAGATATCCGTATTATAAGTGCCGAAAACAGAATACCGAGCAGAGCGCCGGAAAAATCTATGCATATGTCCCTTAATTCCCCGCTGCGGCCGGGAACATAAAGCTGGTGAATCTCATCGCCTACAGCATATAAAAGGCATACAGCCGCGCTCAGGGCAATTCTGACGGCATAGCGTATCCTGCGGTAAGTAACAAGACTCAAGAAGCTTAAAATCCCCAAAACGCCGTAACAGCTGAAATGTGCCGCCTTACGGGTAACAAACTGCATTGACTCGACAAGCTGTGCCTTATCCGCTGCGCTCAAATTCTCAAAGCCCGGATAAAGAAAGCGGGCCAGCACCGTTATAACACTGCCGCTCGTCTGCGAGGATTCTGCCGACGTCTCGGCAGAAAGCATAAAAATCAGCGCCATCCACCCCAAAAGCAGAACGGGCGAAATCACTCTCAAAGCCTTCACGATAAGCACATCCTAAAAAGGCCGCCGCATATAAAAGCGGCGGCTTCCAAATCACTTTACCCTTGAATAATAATTCATCGGATTTTTAAACACCTTGTTCACCATTATACCGAAATGGAGGTGCGGACCGGTAGAACGGCCGGTACATCCGACATAACCGACGACCTGCCCTTTCTTAACAGTTTGACCGTTAGATACCGCAACCGACTGCATATGCGCATAATAGGCCTCATATCTGTTGCCGCTGGAATCCTTTCCATGGTCAATAACGATATAATTCCCGTATCCGCCGCCGCAGCTGCAGCTTGTGCTTAATGGATTCTTGCGGTAATCATGGGTACATCCTGACCTGACAAGCGTTACCTTGCCGTCGGCAATAGCGACTATCTTACCGCCCCACTGACCGTTTGATATATCGATTCCCTTATGCATACTGCCCCATCTTGAGCCAAAAGGCGAGGTTATTGTAGAAATACCCGGTGTGGGCCAAAGAAACTCTCCGCCGTCGTAAACGATATTAGTATCATTGCCGCCGGCACTCTGAATGGCAGACAGTTCTCTTTCCATCGCCTTGATTGCGGCGTCGTTCTCACTTTGTTCGTCCTGAAGCTCTTCTTTATCTGCGTTTATGCTCAGTATGACAGACTGTATTTCCTTACTTTCCGCTTCCAATTCCGCCTGCTTTTGGGAAATTGTTTCCTTTATGGCAAGCTGATCTTCAAGCAGCTTATTATTCTCCGCCTGCTTCTCCTCAAGAACCTTTAACGCTTTGGTTATCCTTTCGATCAGCAGCTTATCGCGTGCCGAAACTGCGGCAGTAAGCTGTGAAAGCTCCAAAAACTGTGCAAAGTCATCCGCTCCTAAAAGTACCTGAACACTGCTTTCCGAATTGCTCATATATATTGCGCGTATGCGCTTTTTAAAGGCAAGCTCATCAGCTTCCAACTCGGCGTTTTTTTCATCTATTTCAGCTTTGTTGGCCTCTATCTTACTGTTGATTTCCGATATTTCCTTATTGCAGAGATTTATCTGCTCGTGCACCACCGCTATCTTTTCTTCTATAGCTTCTTTAAGCTCTTCCTGCTTTGAAATATCGTTTTTAAGTGAATTGATTTTGCTTTGAATCTGCTCATTTTCCTCCTCAAGCTTATTAATTTCGCTCTGGAGCTGTGAGGAAGATTTTGCTGCGCTCAAGCTGAGACCTGCAGAGCCGACAAACAAAACCATTACAAGCAAAACAGAAACTGCTTTTACAAAATGCTTTTTCATCTTAACCTCCAAATAACAATCAGATAGCCGCAAACTCACTGCCCTCACGGCGCAGATATTTGCTTATCATTATAACGCTGCCGAGTATACCGGCAAAAATACCGATACCTATAAATATCAGCAACAGCCACCAGGCCACCTCGCCGTAGCGGACAATATCGGTAGTCTGAAGCACAGAAACAATTGTCTCTGTTGCTACCCTGTAACAGAAATACAGAAGACCCTCGGCTATAAGCGCCGAAATAAGACCTATCAGCACACCCTCTACCACAAACGGAATACGAATAAACGAATCGGTTGCGCCCACTGCTTTCATAATGCTGATTTCCAGCTTTCGGTTATACATTGTAACACGGATAGTGTTAGAAACAATGACCAGCGCTATAAGCATAAGTATCGCTATTACCCAGCCGCCGGCTATTGTAACACCGCGTTTTATTGCAGATATGTTATCGGCCAGCTCACTATGGGTCTGTATATTGCTTATACCTTCAAGCGCTTTTATCTTTTCGACCGTTTCATCAAAGCGCGACATATCCTCCATTGAAATCCTCGCGGCATCGGACAGAGGATTGCCGTATTCTTCATCAAGGAAGGTAAAATAGCTTTCCTGACCTTCGGGCATATCTTCTTTTACGCTTTCAAGTCCTTCCTCCGCCGAAACGTAGGTGACGGAAACCACATTGTCTATCTTAGCGATTTCATCGCAGAGCGCCTTTGCTTCTTCCTCGTTATGGATAACATAGTCATCAGGGCTGATTCCGTTTTCATCGGCACCGCTTGCCTCTGCGGAAGAAGTATCTTCATCGGAAGATTCTTCTTCCGATGAAGTATCGGCCGCCGATGAAGTATCCGATGAATCGGAAACGGCGGATTGGTTACCTGACACTGCGTCGTCTTCACCGTAAAGCGCCCAGTTGTAATCCTTCATATATGCCATAACGACATTCTGCTGTTCGAGATTGCCGACTGCTTTGTTCACATTTTCGGAAATAAGAATAGCCAAGCCTATAATAACCATACAGGCGACCAAAACGCCTATTGACGCCAGCGACATAAGACGGTTTACCCAAACGCTCTTTACTCCCTCGCCGGCAAGGTATTTTACGCTGCTGATTTTCATTGAAAATTACCTCCGGCATTATCTGCGACTATACGGCCGCTGTCCAGCATTATTACCCTGTGCTGGAAGTCTCTTACAAGGTTGTGGTCATGCGTCACCATAAGAACAGTCGTACCGCGCTTATTTATTTCGGTCAGCAGCGAAACTATTTCATAAGACATATTAGGGTCTACGTTGCCGGTAGGCTCGTCCGCGATTATGAGATCCGGCGAATTGACCAGCGCCCGTGCAAGACCTACGCGCTGCTGCTCGCCGCCGGAAAGCTGAGCCGGCATAGAACGCGCCTTATTGCCGAGGCCCACCTTGCTGAGCGCTTTTGAGACCTCACGCCGGATAAGGCGGCTGTCCGCATCGACAACATGCATCGCAAACGCAACATTCTCAAAAACATTCATATTAGGTATCAGGCGGAAATCCTGAAAAACTATACCCATTGTGCGACGCAGTATAGGCACCTGACGGCGCGGCATATTGGTGAGGTCGAAGCCATTGACTATAATTTTTCCCGTATTGGCCTTTTCCTCCCGCATAATAAGCTTCATAAATGTACTTTTCCCGGCTCCTGAAGCGCCGACAACGAATACAAACTCGCTGTAGTTTATGCGTATATTAAGATCCTCTACAGCGTGAGTACCGCCGATATAAGTCTTGGAAACGCCGCGGAATTCGATTATCGGCTTATCGGAGCGCGGCGACTCCTGCCCGTTCAACAACTGTTCCATTTAAGAAAAATTCACTCTCTTGATTAATACTTGATGGGATTGCTCTTGAGGTACTTATTAACCATAAGAGCGATTTTAAAGATAATGGCGTGATCGAACTCTCTGAGATCCAGACCGGTGATCTTCTTGATTTTTTCAAGACGGTATACCAGTGTGTTTCGGTGAACGAAAAGCTTTCTTGAGGTTTCGGAAACATTGAGATTGTTTTCAAAGAAGCGCTGAATGGTAAAGAGTGTTTCCTGATCAAGGCTTTCTATCGAGCCGCGCTTGAAAACCTCTTTAAGGAAAGTCTCGCAAAGGGTTGTCGGAAGCTGATAAATAAGGCGTGCGATGCCGAGATTATCATAAGAAATAATAGTTTTTTCGGTATCAAAGACCTTACCAACCTCAAGAGCCGCCTGCGCCTCCTTGAACGAGCGCGCCAGCTCTTTTAAGCTATTGACATTCGAACCGATTCCGACCACAACGTGAACATAGAATTCACCCGAAATCGTATCGGCAACAGTGGAAGCCAGCTTCTCGATAGTCTTTGAATCGATACCGGAGCTTGTCTCCTTTACAAGCGCTATATCGGTCTCATTTATGTTTATAACAAAATCCTTTGTCTTGTCCGGGAAAAGATTCTGAACTATATCGTATACCGAAACATCGTGGTGCTCTGTTGCCCTGATAAGTATAACAGTGCGTGAAACATCGCTGTTGAAGTAAAGCTCACGCGCCTTTAAATAAATATCACCCGGAAGAATATTATCGAGAATAATATTCTTTATAAAGTTACTGCGGTCGTATTTTTCGTCATAATAAAACTTGATATTAGAAAAAGAAACCGCCAGCACCGACGCATATTTTGATGCGAGAACATCGTCGCCCTCAACAAATACGGTGTACTTCGCACCCTGAGCATCGCTGAGAGTCTTAAAGGTAAAGCCGTTATAAGATATAACATCATTAGCAACGCCGCTGTAGCTGTCTAATGTTTCACCTATTCTGGCAAGCTCACTGCAGGCAATGATGCTCTGATTTTCATCGATGATGCCGAAAGTACGGTCTATTGCGTCCTTCATCTGATGAATAACACCCTGGAAAAGCCGATTGGACATAATATGCACATCCTTAATTATATAATTATAAATAATACTACTTTATTTTACACAATTACGCGCCGTTTTGCAAGAGATATTTACTAAAATACATAAAAAAGTTACAAAATAATTACAAGATACCAAAATCATAGTGAAAATGCACAAATAAGCTTGACAGAAATATATATTGATGCTAAACTTTAAAAAAACAAAAAGGAAACTCAATATATATGAAAACCAACTCACAGCTTTTCGGAACAGCCGCGGCGCTTTCCGCCAACGTGATATTCGGCTTCAGCTTTATTTTTTCAAAGCTGGCGCTGGCAGCGGCTCATCCGCTCATAATTTTGGCAGTACGCTTTACCGTAGCTTTTGCGGTTATGAATCTGCTGCTGCTCACCGGCAAATTCAAGGTCGCCCTTAAAGGAAAGCCTAAACGCAGGCTTCTCGCTATGGCCGCCGCACAGCCCCTTTTATATTTCATATTCGAGCTTTACGGGCTTTCTATGGTCTCCTCCGCGCTTTCCGGAGTCATAATCGCGCTTGTACCGGTAGCCGCGACACTGCTTTCGGCAGTATTTTTAAAAGAACGCCCCACCCCGGCGCAGATAATATGCACCGTAATTTCACTTACCGGTATTTCGGCAATCAGCATAATTTCCAACGACGGCTCAAAAAACTATGTCTCCGGCGTGCTTCTGCTTGCCGCCGCGGTAATCTGTTCGGCTATGTTCAATATACTGAGCCGCAGCGAAGCACAAAGCTTTTCGCCGTTTGAGCGCACATATTTTATGTTTCTGATAGGCTCCGCAGGATACATTCTGATAGCTGCTGCGGCACTGCGAAGCCGCTTTATTCCCGAGCTTGTGTCGGCACTCGGTTCAACGGACTTCATAATAGGAATATTCTATCTCGCAGTTATATCCTCGGTCGCCGCGTTTCTTTTATATAACTATTCCACATCTAAAATCAGCGTTATACAGGCAACATCTTTTTCAAATATCATAACCGTAGTTACGGTTCTTGCAGGCGTCACCATACTTAAAGAGCATTTTACAGCGGCGGAATATATACTCTGCGGCGTAATAATCGCAGGAGTATGGGGAGTCAATACTTTTACTGCAAAAGCGGCAGATATCTAATATATTTAAAACAAAAGCAGTGCGCAGAAGCACACCGCTTTTTAATTAATCATTTACATAAGGAAGCAGAGCAATCTGACGTGCGCGCTTGATGGCGGTAGTAAGCTCACGCTGGTGAGCGGCGCAGGTGCCTGTAGCACGGCGCGGCAGAATCTTCGCACGCTCTGAAATGAATTTGCGAAGACGGGCAACGTCCTTATAATCAATAGTCTCAACGCGGTCAACACAGAAGTGGCACACTTTTTTGCGTGCTTTTCTGTGCATCGGCCGGTCGTTTCTTTCGTTTTCCATCTAAAAAGCCCTCCTGTCTTAATTCTTAATAATCAGAACGGCAAATCGTCATCCGAAATATCGCCGAGATCGGTAAAATCATTGGCTCCGGCATTACTGAAAGAAGCAGGCTCAGAAGCAGGAACGGCAGAAGAATCACGCTTTGACTCCACAAACTGCACGTTATTAGCCACGACCTCGAACGCAGTCCGGTTATTCCCGTTCTTGTCGGTATATTTGCGGGTCTGAATAGAACCCTCTATGCCGATCATACTGCCTTTGGTAAAGTATTTGCATATAAATTCCGCCCTCTGGCGCCAGGCGACGATATTGATAAAATCAGTCTGCGCCTCTTCACCCGAACGATAGGGACGGCCCACAGCAATGGAAAAAGAGGTCACCGATATTCCGCTCGGCGTTGTTTTAAGCTCCGGGTCCGTTGTCAGACGGCCGGTCAAAACTACTAAATTAAACATTTTTAAACCTCCTCTTACTTCCTGATAACCATAACGCGCAGCACACCGTCGGTTATCTTGGCAACACGCTCGAATTCCGCCGGAAAAGCGGGCTCGCTTTCAAAATTAAAGAAAACGTAATAGCCCTCGGTTTCGTCGTTGATTGGATACGCAAGACGGCGC
>USHL01000030.1 GCA_900554525.1 uncultured Oscillospiraceae bacterium
AAAAAACCACTGATAATTCAGTGGTTTTTTCTTTTGCATCATTCTAATTCAAAGGCACCGGTATATAACTGATAATATGTGCCTTTCAGCTTTAAGAGATCCTCGTGAGTGCCGCGCTCAATGATTCGGCCGTGATCCAGAACCATAATCGCATTGGAGTTCCTGACGGTGGAAAGGCGGTGAGCGATGACAAATACGGTGCGGCCGGTCATCAAAGCGTCCATACCGCGCTGGACGATAGCTTCGGTGCGGGTGTCGATTGAGCTTGTCGCTTCGTCCATTATCATCACCGGCGGATCCGCCACGGCGGCGCGTGCAATGGCAAGCAGCTGGCGCTGCCCCTGACTGAGGTTGGCGCCGTTGCCCGTAAGCATGGTATTGTAGCCCTCGGGCAGGCGGCGGATAAAGTCGTCGGCGCCGGCAAGCTCTGCCGCGGCCATACATTCCTCATCGCAGGCGTCGAGATTGCCGTAGCGGATGTTTTCCATTACCGTACCGGTGAAGAGATTGGTGTCCTGAAGAACGATGCCGAGACTGTGCCGCAGGTCTGCTTTTTTGATTTTATTGATATTTATGCCGTCATAGCGTATCTTGCCGTCCTCTATATCGTAAAAACGGTTAATCAGGTTTGTAATTGTGGTTTTTCCGGCGCCGGTGGAGCCGACAAAGGCGACTTTCTGACCGGGCTTGGCATACAGGGTAATGTTATGCAGTACGGTTTTTTCGGGCGTATATCCGAAATCGACATCGAAGAAACGCACATCGCCCTGCAGGCGTGTATAGGAGACGGAACCGTCGTGGTGCGGATGCCTCCATGCCCAGACATTGGTGCGCTCCTCGCATTCGCTTAAGGTGCCGTCCGCATTTTCCTTTGCATTTACCAGGGTAACATAACCCTCGTCGGTCTCGGGCTCTTCATCGAGCAAAGCAAATATACGGTGTGCGCCCGCAAGTCCCATAATTACCATATTTATCTGGTTTGAAACCTGCCCGATTGCGCCTGCGAACTGCTTTGTCATATTGAGAAAAGGCACAACGATGCTGATACTGAAGGCCATGCCGGAAATGCTGATATTTGGCACGTCTGTCAGCAGCAGCGCGCCGCCTGCGAGAGCCACCACAACATACATGACGTTGCCGATGTTTCCGAGCAGCGGCATAAGAATATTGGCAAAGCGGTTGCCGTTGCGGGCATTGAAGAAAATTTCGCCGTTTACCTTGTCGAAATCTTTCTTGGCGCCTTCTTCATGGCAAAACACCTTGATCACTTTTTGTCCGGTCATCATCTCTTCCATAAAGGCCTCGGCTTTTGCCAGCGTTACCTGCTGCCGCAGGAAGTATTTGGACGAGCGGTTTGTGATTGCCCTGGCTGCAAACACCATACATATTACCCCTACAACGACCAGCAGAGCAAGAATGGCGCTGTAATATATCATAATACAGAATACTACAAGCAGCGTAATGCCGGAAATAGTCATCTGCGGCAGGCTTTGGCTGATAAGCTGGCGCAGTGTGTCTACGTCGTTGGTGTAATAGCTCATAATGTCGCCGTGACCGTTGGTGTCGAAATATTTGATGGGAAGATCCTGCATATGGCTGAACATTTTCTCACGCAGCTTTTTGAGGGAGCCCTGCGTGATAACAGCCATCATCTGGGTATAGAATGCACCGGCAATAAGGCTGATGATGTACATAACGACAAGAACTGCAACGTAGGTGAGAATACGCCCGGATACGGAAGCCCAGTCCCCGCTTTTATAGCTTTCGTCTACAACGGCGATGACGTTTTGCATAAATACAGCCGGTGCGGCGCTGACAATGGCGTTTATAAGTATGCACACCATTGTAATCGGGAGCAGAACCGGATAGAACTCTAACAGAGTGCGGAGCAGACGGCGCAATACACCCTTTGGGGCGCGCTGGCCGCGGGCGCCGGTACGGCCCGGTGTTTTTACGGTTTCATTGTTCTTCATCCTGATCACCTGCCTTATTCTGGGAAGTATATACCTCACGGTAGATTTCACTGCTCTTCATCAGCTCGTCATGAGTGCCGACGGCACTGATATGTCCGCCGTCCATAACGATGATGCGGTCGGCGTCCTGTACGGAGGCGACGCGCTGCGCGATAATGATTTTTGTGGTATCGGGGATAAATTCGCGGAAGCCCTGACGGATTAAAGCGTCGGTGCGGGTGTCCACGGCGCTGGTGGAATCGTCAAGTATCAGCACTTTGGGCTTTTTCATCAATGCGCGTGCAATACACAGACGCTGCTTCTGACCGCCGGAAACGTTGGAGCCGCCCTGTTCGATCCAGGTATCGTATTTATCGGGGAACTGCTGAATAAACTCATCTGCCTGAGCAAGCCTGCAGGCCTCAAGCATATCTTCATCGGTGGCGTCGGGATTGCCCCAGCGCAGATTGTCTTTGATTGTTCCGCTGAACAGCACGTTTTTCTGGAGTACAACCGCTACGTTATTGCGCAGGGTCTCAAGATCATATTCGCGCACATCGACGCCGCCTACCTTGACGCACCCTTCGGTGGCGTCGTAAAGACGGGGAATCAGCTGAACCAGTGTGGTCTTAGATGAGCCTGTTCCGCCTAAAACACCAATGACCTCGCCGGATTTAATGTGCAGGTTTACGTCGGCAAGCGCCATACGCTCGGCCTTTTTGGAATACTTGAAGCCCACGTTTTCGAAATCGACCGAGCCGTCTTTCACTTCGGTAATGCCGTTTTCGGGGCTTACAAGATTGCTTTTTTCACTCAGAACCTCAACGATACGTTCGGCCGACTCCATAGACATGGTGATCATAACAAAAACCATTGACAGCATCATCAGGCTCATCAGTATCTGGAAGCTGTATGTAAGAATGGCAGACATCTGACCCACGGCGATTTCGGCGCCCTTGCTCGAGATAACGGCATATGAACCGAAAGAGAGCACAAAGGTCATTCCCGCATATACGCAGAACTGCATCATCGGATTGTTGAGTGCCATAATACGTTCGGCACGGGTAAAGTCCTTGCAGACATCCTCGGCGGCGGCGGTGAACTTCTTTTTCTCGTAATCCTCACGCACGTAGCTTTTGACCACACGCATAGCCTGTACATTTTCCTGCACTGAATCGTTCAGCGCGTCGTATTTGCGGAATACGCGGCGGAAAATCGGGGTTGCGGCGCGTATTACAAGTACCAGACCGATGCTTAAAAGCGGGATGGTGACAAGAAAGATCATAGCCAGACGGCCGCCCATCGCAAAGCCCATTATAAATGAGAATATCAGCATCAGCGGGCCGCGGATAGCCACACGTATAATCATCATAAAGGACATCTGTACATTTACGACGTCGGTGGTCATACGGGTGACCAGACTTGAAACCGAAAATTTGTCTATGTTTTCAAATGAATAGTCCTGTATACGGTAAAACATATCCTTTCGGAGATTGCGCGCAAAGCCGGTGGAGGCGGTCGCGCAGGTGTTTCCGGCCGCAACGCCGAAAACCAGAGAAAGGATGGCCATTATTATAAGCTGTACACCGTAATGTATTATGACGTCCATTTCACAGCCCGCCTGCATTTCGTTGACCAGCTTGGCGATAATGAACGGTATGATGCATTCCAACACCACTTCGACTATTACCAGCAGCGGTGTCAGAATAGCTGTTTTTTTGTACTCGCGGATACTGCGGGCAAGAGTTTTTATCATATGTGATATTCCTCCATAATCGGACGCACCCGATGCGTCACAAAAATAATAACGGAAGCCTGTGGGTCTGCCGGCGGTTATCCGTCCAGATTTGCAGACATCTGCGCCGCCGTTTTAAGAAACAGCTCAAGCTGCTCGTCAGACAGGCCACGGGTCAGCCGTTTTTCGGACTGATGAAGCATTTCACGGATCTGCGCGTCAAGCTGTGCCGCCTTTTCCGTAGGTATAAGGCTTTTCAGGCGGGCGTCGTTTACTACGCTTTCACGCAGAATCAAGCCGTTTCTTTCCATAAGCTGCAATATTCCGGTGGCAGTTGAACGGCTCATACCGAAAGCACTTTCTATATTGCGCTGGTATACCGGTCCCTCCGCGCATTTTACAAGGATATAGTGCATAATACGGCTTTGCATGGCGGTAAGCCCCAGACTTTGCATGCTGGCGTTCATACGCTTTTTCAGCTTGTGGGACAGAATGTGGATGCACATTCCGCACTCATTCTCCATCAGACCAGATCTCCTTTCCGACTGCAGCCGAAAATTGTTCGGAAACAAACAAATTTTATCATAAGGAAAAAATATTGTCAATATGGCATTTTAGCGTTTTTTTGTTGATTTTTATTGGAATTTTGTGCGGATTTTTATGAGATAACATTATCGTATTGTGGTAAAATGAGATATGTGTTATAATATACGGGAAATTCGTCGTGAAGGGGGATAAGCCGTGACACATGTATTTATCGTTAATGAGACTACCTTAAAATATCATTTAGAGTATATGTTTGCCGGCACGGGAGCAAACTGCGACGCACCGTTTTTAAATGATGCCGGTTATCATAATCCCAAACGCCGCTCGGAAGGGCTTACCAATCCTTCGGAAAGAAATATCGCCGCAATGATTGCCGATATTTCGCGTGTTCATGCGGGTGATAAAATTATTTTTTATCTTCAGGCCGGTAACCACGAGGGAAAGTTTTACGGTATATTCAAGGCTGCGGGCACACCTTTTTACGATTCAAATAAAGATAATTATTTGTCCGTGCAAATGGGTAAAAATTTAAATCTGCGTGTTATTATCGAACCGGACGAGGTATATGAGAACGGTGTATCGGAGCATAAGGTTTTGGATCTTTTGGACGGTATCGGTCATCCGAGCGAAATGTGCTGGAGCCTTATTTACAGAAAGCTTAAGGGCAACCGCGGCTGTACGATGATTACCGATTACGAAGCGGCTAAGCTGTCGGAAAAAATCAGGAGCGAAAATGCCGGACGTGTGCTGCCGGGAGCTTCGTTTTCCTATGACGCGTCGCAGGGAAAAATCGTGCGGGACGATAAAGCTTTCCGGTATACCGGTGATAAAAAATCAGTTTCCGTTGAGGAAAGGCTTTTGGTCAAATATTTCCGTAAAAACGCTTTTGAAGCGCATTTGCAGGCATATGTCGTACAAAAGCTTTTGGATTTGCCGCTGAGTGATTTACTTCATATTGATAGCCGGAAAGCTGTTTGGATAGGAAATGAGGTTTCCTGCGGTGTCGGTATGCAGAGAATTGATGTTGTTACCGTCCAGGAGGATATTTACTCCGTAGATATCAACATAATTGAATTGAAAGATGAAGAACCGTATGAAGGCATCATAACAAATCAGCTGCCCTGGTACATTGAGTGGGTTAAAAATTACTGGTGCCCGCTGTATGCCGGTAAAAGGGTGAATATAAATCCTGTCGTTATAGCGAAAAAAGCAGAAGCGGCAAACAGTGAGAAATTTAAAAAAGCAGCAGAGAAGCTTAAATATCCGATACAAAAAAACGCCGCGGTATCTCCTGCTCAATATATTGCGTTCAGAATCGGAAAGGGTATTGTTTTTGAAAAGGTTTTTTAAAAAGCATAGGTTATATGAAACCGAATTTAAGTTAATTAACACTGAAAGCGGGGTGAGGACATGAATTATATAGGCTCAAAGTATTCTCTTATGGATTTTCTTACCGAAACTATAACAGCCGTTGCAGGCGCAAATACTCACAAAGTGTTTGCGGATTTGTTTGCCGGGACCGGTGTTGTCGGAAAAACCTTTAAGCAAAAGGGCTACAGAGTACTGGCAAACGATATTCAGTACTACAGCTTTGTGATAAACCGGCATCTGATCGGAAATACCCCTCCGCTTAAAGTGGACATACTTGAGTATCTCAACGGGCTTAAAGGCACCGAGGGGTTTATATATAAGAATTACTGTGCCGGCTCGGGCAGCGGAAGAAATTACTTTACGGACGAAAACGGCAAAAGGTGCGACGCAATCAGGACGGAGCTGGAGCGGCTTAAAAGCAGCGGGGAAATTGACGAAGCTCAGTATTACTATCTGCTTGCGAGTCTTATCAATTCGATTGACAAATATGCAAATACCGCTTCGGTATACGGCGCTTTCTTAAAGCAGGTTAAAAAATCGGCGGCAAGAAAATTTGAACTGGAGCTGCTGCCGGTGATAGACGGAGATAAGGCCTGCAAAGTATATAATGAAAATATTTCCGATTTGATAAGGACTGTAAACGGGGATATTTTATATTTGGACCCGCCTTATAACGCAAGACAGTACTGCACGAATTATCATGTTCTCGAGACGATAGCAAAATATGATTCGCCGGTGCTCTACGGCAAAACCGGATTGCGTGATTATTCCGAACAAAAAAGTGATTTTTGCTCATCAAGAACTGTTGCTGAGGCGTTTGAGGATATTATAAGAAACGCCGATTTTGAATATATCTTTTTAAGCTACAACAATGAAGGTCTGATGTCTTTTGATGAAATCCGGGAGATAATGCAGCGCTACGGCGAATATGAGATGTTTTCAACAGATTACAGAAGATTTAAGGCCGATACCGATCAAAACAGGAATCATAAAAGCGATAAAACGGTCGAGTATCTTCACTGTTTAATAAAAAGGTGACTTCACAAAGTGAAGTCACCTTTTTTATGATACGAAAACCGTAACGAGCAAAGAGCGTTCCGGTATAAGCTTGTGTTTCTATACACGCCTGTCGGGAAAGGCAGCGTTTGATATATTGGTATTTAAGCAGTTATATGCCGTCTATCATTGTGCAAAGTTCATTTGTTCAAGTATATAAAATGATAGCTTTCCAAAATTTGAAAATATTTAACCAGTCTTTCATACAGCGGATTTGCCTTGTCCCCGAATTGATTTTCGACAGCCTTTCCTATCTCCAGAATACTTTTTTCACCGTCCAGAAGAGGCCAGACAAAGCTTCCCATTTCATCCAGATGCACATAGCTGATCCGAGGGTTTTTCAAAATCTTTTGAAAAAGCCTGTTCCAGATGCCTTTATTTTCAACCTCAAGCGTTACTTTCCCGTCATCGACCGACCACGAAAATTTTTCATTGCGCAGCGGCTTCCTGTCCAGATAATTTTCGCTTTGTTTGTTTTTCATACTTAACTTCTCTTCTTCCACAGAGAGAGTTTCAGCAGTGTTAAAATAATGACGGCAAGCAACGCCAGTCCTCCCAAATCAGAAACTGCCGCCGGTATTGCCAGCTTTTGAGAAAGATCGATGGCGGAATTCAGACCGAACACTGCCAAAACTGCCAGAAGAATGCCCATCAGTCCTTCGCCGGCTATCATACCTGAGCAGAACAGAACACCGTCATTTACAATCGCATTCTTTTCTTCCTTGCTGCGTTTCAGCTTATCTAAAGCCAGACGGATAAGACCGCCGATCATGATGCAGGCGTTCAGCTGAACCGGAAGATAAACGCCGATTGCAAACGGCAGTACCGGTATGCCGACAATCTCAACCAATACGGCAATAAAAGCCCCGATAAACACCAGCGCCCACGGAAGATTGCCGTCCATAACGCCTTCTGTAATCAGCTTCATCAGGGTAGCCTGAGGGGCGGCCAGCTCGTCAGTGCCGAAGCCCCAGGCACTGTCAAGGAGATAAAGAGTTCCGCCGATTGCCAGAGCTGCTGCAATAACACCGATTATTTCACCGATCTGCTGCTTCTTGGGGGTAGCGCCTAAAAGGTATCCGGTTTTCAGATCCTGTGAAGTATCGCCGGCGATAGCGGAAACAATGCAAATCACCGAACCTATTGCAATCGCGCTGCACATACCGGCAATACCGGTTGCACCGGTAAGCTTCAAAATCAGCGTGGCAATCAGAAGTGTAGCAATTGCCATGCCGGAAACAGGATTGTTACTGCTGCCTACCAATCCAACCATCCGTGAGGATACGGTTGCAAAAAAGAAACCAAATACAACAATGATAATCGCGCCTATAATATTGACCGGAATAACGGGGATAAGCCATACAATCAGTGTCAGTAGTACAATCGATAAAAGCACAGCTTTTATGGAGATGTCTTGAGAGGTGCGCTGCCCGGTATTATCTTTGGAACCTGATATGCTCTTTACGGCGCCGCCAAACGTTTTCACGATAAGCGGCAGAGACTTTATCAGGCTGATAATTCCTCCCGCCGCCAGCGCGCCCGCGCCGATATATCGGATATAAGTCCCCCAAATGTCGCTCGCTCCGCCTTCGGCAAAAATCTCGCTGATCGGCTTCGTCCCCGGATAGAGGGTCATATCAGCGCCGAAAAGCACGATAAGCGGAATAAGGACAAGCCAGCTTAAAATGCCGCCGGCAAACATATACGAGGAAATTCTTGCGCCGCAAATATAGCCCACACTCATAACCGCAGGATAAATCTGCGTGCCGATCTGACCGGCGAATCCTTTTATTCCGACCGAGATTTCACCTGCCACCAGCTTTAATCCGTCAATCACAAATTTGAATAAGGCAGCAAACCCCATTCCGGCAAAAACGGTAGATGCTTTTGAGCCGCCCTCTTCTCCGGCCAGCAGAACTTCGGCACAGGCGGTTCCCTCAGGATAAGGAAGCACGCCATGCTCCTTTACAATGAGGGCATTGCGAAGCGGGACCATAAAAAATACGCCGAGCAGTCCGCCGATAAGCGCTATGGCCGTGATTTCCCATATGCTTGGCTTATCCATTTTCCCGTCCGCCGCCCACAAAAACAGTGTCGGCAGCGTAAATATGGCGCCGGCCGCCAAAGATTCGCCGGCTGAACCGACAGTCTGTACAATATTGCTTTCCAGAATGGAATTTTTGCGCATAATGACACGGATAACGCCCATAGCAATGACTGCCGCAGGGATAGACGCCGAAACGGTCATACCTACCCGTAATCCTAAATATGCGTTTGCAGCGCCAAAAATAACGGCAAGCAGCACACCCATAACGACAGATGTCACCGTAAGCTCAGGTGTTATTTTTTCCGTTGGGATATACGGCTTAAATTCTTTATTTTCCATCGTTTTTCATTTCCTTTCCGTACGTTTTATAATGAAATACTGTCTCAGGATTTTATGACCGATTATTTACATCTTTCGAGTACGGTACAGAGCAGATCGAAAATTTCCGTTGTGGAAGAGATGCTCAATCTTTCATGCACCGTATGAACATCAAACATATCCGGACCTATCGCGATACAATCCAAATCCCTGATTTTTTTGGCAAACACTGCGCATTCCAATCCGGCATGAATGGCCGCAATCTGAGGCTTGTGCCCGAACTTTTCGCAGAAGGCGTCCGTATATAATGCCTGAAGCGGCGAATCCTTTTTATATTCCCATGGCGCATATCGGCCGGATATTTCAAAACGGCAGCCGTTATAGGAGGCAAAAGCAGAAAGCCTGTCCTCCAGAAAAGTCAGGGCGGATTCTTTATTGCTCCTCAGAGCATACTGCATAACAATCTTGTCGGTTTCCGTCATCAGAATTCCAAGGTTTAATGAAGTTTCGACCAGTCCGGCTATTTCCGCGCTCATATCTACAACACCGTTTGGCGTTGTCAGCAGCATATAAAGCAGCTTGTCCTGCACGGCAGGATTAAAGACCTCAAAATCACCTGTTTCGGCCGCCGTCAAGCGGATAGAGCAATGTTCTTCTCTGTCTCCGGTTTCCTTCTTTATAACAGCAAAATAGTTTTCAATAAGATTTATCAGGTTTTCCGGGTCTTCCGATGCAAGTTCCGCCCTGAAGCAGAACGGAATAGCGTTTCCTTTAGTCCCGCCGTTGACGTTCATAATATGAAACGCCGCGGTTTTATTTGCGTAATGCAGGATCCTTCCGGCCAATATATTGGCGTTTATGCGGCCTTTATCAATATCAACGCCGGAATGGCCGCCTTTTAAATTCAGGATCTCCAATGATATTTTCGTACCATGTACGACTGTTTTATCAATCGGAAGAACAAGCCGGAAATCGCTTCCGCCGGCGCAGGATACGGTTAAAATATCTGCTTCCTCCGCATCCAGATTAATCATTTTTTTGCCCTTTAAAACAGAGATATCCAGTTTTTGCGCTCCGAGCATCCCCACTTCTTCATCGGTTGTAAATACTGCCTCAATCGGAGGATGCGGTAAATTTTTACTTGCCAAAACGGTCATGATCATCGATACGGCAATGCCGTTGTCCGCACCCAGGGTTGTGCCCTTGGCCTTCAGAAAATCACCGTCTGTATAAGTCTCTATCCCGTCTTTGGTAAAATCAATAGATGAGCTTTCTTTTTTTTGACACACCATATCAAGATGGCCTTGAAGAATGACCGGCTCGGCATTTTCATACCCCTTTGTGCCCGGCTTATAGATCACAACATTTTTTGCCTCGTCGCAAACCGCCTGTAAACCGTTTTCTTCCGCGAACTGAAGGCAGTAATCGCATATGGCTTTCATGTTACCTGAGCCGCGCGGGATGGCACATATTTTTTTAAAGTACCGTAATACCGATTCAGATTCCTTCTGAGTTGTTTCTTTCATTATTTACTCCTTGAACTTTTTTACGTATTGTAAACTTAAATGAAAGTTGAGAACCTCTCAGACCTTTTGGTATAATG